>PKCW01000222.1 GCA_002862965.1 Pseudomonadota bacterium | reverse complement strand
GACCGAGATGTTCTCGCTGCGCTGGATGCCGTTCTCATCCAGGCTGTAGAGCAGTTCGATGAAGGGGTAGCGGGCGACGAGTTCGCGCATCACCTGGATCAGCGTCTCGTCGTCATCGTGCAGGCTGCTGCCCAGACGGTGCAGGGGCTGGGTGATGTCGGCCATCAGGGTGCCGATGGCCTCCCGGTGTTCCTCGAAGAGCCGTGCGGTTTCCCGTTTTTCGCCGACATGCACTGGCAATTCTCCGCTGAGCTTCAACAGAAAATGATTCAGACTCGCCGATTGCAGGCGGATGATCATGGACTCCTCCCGGAACCTTGTACAAGCCGTGACACGGCAATGAAGGGGAAAGCAACGATCGCGCCGGAAAGTGGTTCTTCGTTTTTCAATGTGCTGCGCAGATGGCGGGGCAAGGTCTGCCCCCCAGGGGCGCACATTCTACGTGGTACTGCCCATCGTGACACCATCGGGAGCGGCGTGTGCCGCCAGATCGAGCAGGGCCGACCAATGCGCCGGGCTGACCGGCATGACGGAGAGGCGGGTGCCGCGCTTGAGCAGGATGAGCCCATCGAGTTCCGGGTGCGTGCGCAATTCCGCCAGCGGCAACGGGCGCGGCAGGTGACGCTCGTAGGCCACGTCGACGACGTACCAGCGCGGCCGGTCAGGGGCGCTCGCGGGGTCGAAGTATCGTGATTCCGGGTCGAGCGCGCTGGGGTCGGGATAGGCGGCGCTGGCGACCCGGGCGACCCCGACGATGGCCGGCACGTCGCAGTTGGAGTGGTAGATGAGGACGCCGTCGCCGACGCGCATCTGATCCCGAATCATGTTGCGGGCCTGGTAGTTGCGCACGCCATCCCAAGGCTCACGGACGCGCCGGCGCAGGTCGTCGATCGCAAAGGTGCCGGGTTCGGTTTTCAGGAGCCAGTGACCCATCATGGACATTTCCTCAACCTCGGGTCGCGCGTCGCCAACCGCGCTCGGTGACCACGCCATGGAGCGGAACGTCCCACGGCTGGGCGTCCAGCGCCGGAACGGACTGAAAGTCATACGCGAGGCCGATCAGCCTGGGCCGGAGCCCGGTTCGGCGGCGGGTAAAGGCAAAGCGCCGATCATAATAGCCGCTGCCCATGCCGAGGCGATTGCCTCGCCGATCGAATCCGACCAGCGGCAGGATGACGAGGTCGATGCCGACCGGCGTGCGCACCACGCGGCCGCAGGGTTCGGGGATGCCGAAGCGGTTGCGTCGTAGGGCGCGGCCCGGCCGGTAGGCCGCGAAGTCCATGCGGAACGGCCGCTGTCGATCGAGGCGCGGCAGCACGATCGCCTTGCCCAGCCGGTGGGCCAGCATGATCAGCGCGTGGGGGTCGACTTCGCCGTCCGCGGGGAGATACAGCGCGACGCTGCGCGCCGCGCGCCAGGCAGGCAGGTCTGCGAGACGGCGGACGATGCGCCGGTCCCACTGTCGATGCCGCGCGATCGAAAGCTCGCGCCGCCTATTGCGCAGATGGGCACGCAATTCGCGCCGCGTTGCAACCGGTTCTGGCGGATCCCGAGGGCTAGCGCTGTTCAAAGTGTCTGGGTGCGCGCAGGGGGCGGGCAAGGATAAGGAAGGGACGCCTCCCGCCTGTGCCGTGGCAGCCCGTGACCTTGAACCAGAGGTTCAAGTGGGCGGAACGATGAAGCCTGAAGGCTTTCCGCCGTGAAGCGGACCTGCACAAGGGCATCAAACCGTTCGGCCCTGGGTTTGCATTTAGGCTCAAGGGTACCCTGAGCTGCCCTCGAACACCGCAGGAGACGTCGTGACGCTAGTGTGGATGCGATATTTCGCAGATGCAAGGCATCAGCCGCCGGGGCCGGCCAGCGCAAGCTGAATCCTTTCGCTCAGATCATCCAGGCCCCGTTCGAGATCGGCCGTCGCAGCGTCGGCTTGGCGCCGCTGCAGGAGCTCTTGGGCGAGGTTGAGCGCCGTCATGGCCAGCATGCGTTCCAGGCCCATGACCTTACCGTTGGCGCGGATCTGTTGCATCGTCAGCCCGACCAGTTCTGCGGAGGCCAGGAGCAGCGGCCGTTCGGCCGATGAACAGGACACCTGATAGCTGCGGTCGAGCAATTGGATGGTGACAGTGGTGCGCTCGGCGGCCTGATCGCTCATTCCGCGTCCTGTTCCATGGCTTTCAGGCGATTCACGATGCTCTCCAGGCGGCTGCAGGCCAGTTCGTTTTTCTGCAGCAACTGGGCGCGTTCGTTCATGAGCTGGTCGAGCCGGGTGGCGAGAAGGCCCCGTTCCCGGCGCAAGGTCTCGACCTGCTGGATCAGCGCCAGCACTTCGGCGTGCAGACGATCGAAAGCTGCTTGGCTCATGAGGCATCCCGCAGGGAGAGCAATACCGGCCGAACGGTTAGACTATAGAGCGGTCCCGATCGAGGGGCAAACAGCCGGGCAAGGCGGAGGAGGGCGCGAGATGGAGCAAGCCTTGGATTACGCATCACTGGCGGTTGCACAGTCGCCCTGCCCCGGGTTGCCGTCGCCGGCCGAGTGGCACGGCCAGATCTGTGGGCTCCTGTGCGGTCATGGATCGGTCGGACCGATCGACGCCTATCTTCGCGGCTGGGCCCGCGACGCCGAGGATCGGCCGGACGAGAACCTCAGGGCGATGATGCAGGCGGTCGCAACGCGCAGCCATGCTGCGCTGAGCGGCGCGGAGTTCGATTTCGAACCGCTGCTGCCGGATGATGCGACCGCACTCGACGCGCGGGTGACGGCTCTTGCCGAGTGGACTCAGGGATTTCTGTTCGGCGTCGTCGAGGCGGGCGCCGTATGGTCGGTCGCCCCCGCGGCCGTGCGCGAGGTGATCGCCGATTTCGCCGAGATCGCGCGCCTGCGCGGCGGCGGTCTGGACGACGAGGACGATGAGGGGGCCTACGCCGAACTGGTCGAATACGTGCGCATGGGCACCCTGCTGGTCTACGGCGAGCAGGCCCCCGAGACCGATGCCGGAGGTCGGCAGGCATGACGAAGGAAACGATGCGGCGCCGGCGGCGCCTGATGCAGGTCATCGGCGAGCGCGGCATGGCCATCCTCCCGGCGGCGACGGAGCGGATCCGCAATCGCGATACGCATCATCCCTTCCGCCAGGACAGCGACTTTCTCTATCTGACGGCGTTTCCCGAACCGGATGCCGTGGCCGTGCTGATGCCGGGCCGGCCGCAGGGCGAATACCTGCTGTTCTGCCGTGAGCGCAATCCCGAGCGGGAGCAGTGGGATGGTCTGCGCGCCGGGCCGGAAGGTGCCGTCGAGCGCTACGGTGCCGACGATGCCTTTCCCATCGACGACATCGACGACATCCTGCCCGGGCTGATGGAGGGCCGCGCCCGCATCCACTACACGCTGGGCCGGGAGGCGGCGTTCGATCAGCGCGTCGTGGGCTGGGTGCGGCGCCTGCAGGAACAGTCCCGTGCTGGCGTGCAGGCGCCGTGGGAAATCCTGTCGCTGGAGCATCACCTGCACGAGATGCGACTGTTCAAGGGGCGCGGCGAACTCGGCGTCATGCGCCGGGCGGCGGCGATCACGGTGGACGGTCACCAGCGCGGCATGGCGCGCTGCCGGCCCGGTTGGCGCGAGTACGCGCTGGCCGCGGAATACAGTCACGAATTCATGCGCCACGGCGCCGTTCACGCCTATCCGCCCATCGTCGGGGGGGGGGCCAACGCCTGCATCCTCCACTATGTCGAAAACGCCGCGCCGCTGAAGAAGGGCGATCTGGTGCTGGTCGACGCCGGGGCGGAGTGCGAGGGCTACGCGGCCGATGTGACCCGGACCTTCCCGGTGAGTGGACGTTTCAGCGGTCCCCAGCGCGAGATCTACGACCTGGTGCTGGCCGCTCAGGCGGCGGCCATCGCCGCGGTGCGCCCCGGCGCCGACTGGAACGCTCCGCACGAGGCGGCGGTCCGGGTGCTCAGCCAAGGATTGGTCGACCTGGGGATCCTGCCGGGAACGCTCGACGATGTGCTGGCGGCACAGAGTTACCGCCGCTATTACATGCACCGCACCGGGCACTGGCTGGGGCTGGATGTGCATGACGTCGGTGACTACAAGGTCGACGGGCAGTGGCGCGTGCTCGAGCCGGGCATGGCGCTCACCGTCGAGCCCGGCCTTTACCTGCGCGCAGCCGAGGATCTCGACCCGCGCTTCTGGAACATCGGCGTGCGCATCGAGGACGACGTGGTCGTCACGCGCGCGGGCTGCGAGGTGCTCACCGCCGGCGCGGTCAAGGCGGTGGCCGATGTCGAGGCGGTGATGCGCTCATGAGCGTGCACGCGGTGCGCAGCAGCGGACCGGCGGACTGCGACGTGGTGCTGGTTGGCGCGGGGCTGGTCGGCGCGGCGCTGGCGCTCGCGCTCGCGCCCCAGGGGCTGCGCATCGCGCTGATCGAAGCCCAGCCGCTCGGCCGGATGGAACAGCCCGGCTACGACGAGCGCAGCACGGCGCTGTCCTTCGCCTCGGTGCAGATCCTGCGCTCCCTGGGGCTCTGGCCCGCCGTGGCCGCGCACGCCAGTCCGATTCGGCACATCCACGTCTCCCAGCAGGGCGGCTTCGGCGTCAGCCGTTTCGACGCGCAGGAGATGGGGGTCGATGTCTTGGGGCAGGTGTTGCCCAACCATGCCCTGATCTCCGCCTTTCTGGACCAGCTGGGGCGTCAGGCGGATCTGGTCGTGCATGCGCCGGCCCGTGTGACCGCCGTGCATCAGGACGCTGAGCGCATGCGGGTGCGCGGGGAAGGTCCGAACGGAAGCTTCGAGCTCCACAGCCGCTTGCTGGTTGCCGCCGACGGCGCCGAGTCGACCGTGCGGGGCCTGCTCGGGGTCGGCGTCACCCGGCGCGAGTATGGCCAGAGCGCGATCATTGCCAACGTGACGCCGAGCATCGCCCCGCAGGGCAGAGCGTTCGAGCGGTTTACCCCGGACGGGCCCATTGCGCTGCTGCCGCTGCGCGATGCGCGCTGCGCCCTGGTGTGGACGCTTCCTTCCCTGGCCCAGCAATGGGCGCTGGAGATCTCCGACAAGACGTTTCTGGGCGAGCTGGAGTCCCGTTTCGGACGCCGACTGGGGCCTTTCCAGCGCGTCGGCCATCGCCAGGCCTATCCCCTGACGCTGGTGCGATCGCGGCGGATGGTGGAAGGCCGGGCGGTGTTCCTGGGCAACGCGGCGCATGCCATCCATCCCGTGGCCGGACTGGGCTTCAACCTGGCGCTGCGGGAGGCGGTCATTCTCGCCGAGATGCTCGCCACGGCCCAGGATCCGGGAGATCGCGACGTGCTGGAAGCCTTCGAGCAGCGCATCGAACGCTACCAGGATCAGATCGTCGGCCTTTCCAATGCCTTGCCGCGCCTGTTCGGGCAGCGCTTCCCCGGCCTGGGTCATGCCCGCAGCCTCGGTCTGCTCGGGCTGGACCTCGCGCCCGGCCTCAAGACGGGTTTCGTGCTGCACGCCATGGGACTCGATCGCGACATGCCGGCGCTGGCGCGAACGGGAAGCCTCGTCGGCGGAGGACGCCCATGAGTGCGGCGACCGAACGCTTTGATGTCGTCATCGTCGGCGGTGGACTGGTGGGAACGCCGCTCGCCTGCGCGCTCGGCGAACTGGGACTTGCCGTGGCGCTCGTCGAAGCCGCGCTGCCGCCGCCCTTGACCGCTGATGCGCCGATGGAAACCCGGGTCTCGGCGATTGCGCCGGCCAGCGAACACTGGCTGCGGACGCTCGGTATCTGGCCGCGCATGCCCGCCGGCCGCCTGTGCCCGTATCGACGCATGCGGGTCTGGGATCAGGGCGGAGAAATCGACTTCGACGCGGCGCTGGTGCCGACCACCCATCTCGGCACCATCGTCGAAAACCGGCTGATCCAGCAGGCGGCGCTGGCCACCCTGACCGACCATGCGGGTGTCCGCTTGCTGGCGCCGCAGCGCGCCCGGCGTCTGGCCTGGCAGCGCGACCGGGCGCTGGTGACGCTGGCGGACGGGTCGGTGCTGGAAACCGCGCTCGTCGTTGCCGCGGACGGCGCCGATTCGGAGATTCGCGCCATGGCCGGCGTCCCGACCTTCGGCCACGGCTACGACCAGATCGCGATCATGGCGCTCATCGAGACCGAGCGGCCCCATCAGCACACCGCCTGGCAACGATTTCTCCCGGATGGGCCGCTGGCCTTCCTGCCACTCGCCGACGGGCGTTGTGCGATCGTCTGGTCGTGCACCACAGCCGTCGCGCGCAGTTACCTCGAAGTGCCCGACGCCGTGTTCCTGCAGGCGCTCACCGACAGCAGCGAACGGCGGCTGGGCGCGGTGCTGGCCTGCGGTCCGCGGGTGAGCTTTCCCTTGCGCTGGATGCACGCCGCGCGTTATGCGGGGGAGCGTGTGGCGCTGGTCGGTGATGCGGCGCACCTGATCCATCCGCTGGCCGGTCAGGGCGTCAACCTCGGCTATCAGGACGCCATCGCGCTGGTCGAGGCGATTCGCCTGGGGCGCTCGCAGGGGCGCGATCCCGGGGAGGACTGGGTGCTGGGGCGCTACCAGCGGTTGCGCCGCGCCGACAATCTCCTCACTGCGGCCTCCATGGATGGCTTCAAATATCTGTTTGGAAACGTCAATCCGGTTCTCTCCGGGCTGCGCAACGCGGGTCTTGGAGGCATGGACCGGCTGGGATGGGTCAAGCGCGCGATCGTGCGTCAGGCCATGGGGCTTGCAGCCGATCCGTCGCGGACCTAGAGGGTGCACCCGGGGCGACGCATTGAGTACCATGGAGGCCGTTTCCGAGCGGCCGGCTCGCCTGTTCCCCCGCCCTAAGGAGTCCCGCGTGAATCTGCGCACTGCGCTTTTTGACTGCCACGTGGCTGCCGGCGGCCGCATGGTGCCCTTTGGTGGCTGGGACATGCCGCTGCACTACGGCTCGCAGCTGCAGGAACATCATCGGGTGCGCGCCGAGGCGGGCGTGTTCGATGTCTCCCACATGACCATCGTCGACCTCGAGGGCCGCGGCGCGCAGGCCTTCCTGCGCCATCTGCTGGCCAACGACGTCGCCCGGCTGACCGCGCCGGGCAGCGCGCTCTACAGCTGCATGCTGAACGAGGCGGGCGGGATCCTGGACGATCTGATCGTCTATTTTCGCGGTGAGGCGCGTTACCGGTTGGTGGTCAACGCCGCCACGCGCGCGCGCGATCTGGCCTGGATCGATTCGCACCGGGCGGTGAGTGCCCCGGAGGTCGCGCTGACGCATCGGGCGGATCTGGCGATGCTGGCGTTGCAGGGGCCCATGGCCGAGCGTGTGTTGGCGCAGGTGTACCCGGCGGCAACGATGACGGCCGTACGCGCGCTGCAAGCGTTCCAATTCCTGGAACGGCCGGAGGGTTTCATCGCCCGCACCGGCTACACCGGCGAGGACGGTTTCGAGATCATGCTGCCGGCCGCATCGGCGCCGGCTTTCTGGCGTGCGCTCGTGGCGGCCGGCGCGGCGCCTTGCGGTCTGGGTGCGCGCGATACGCTGCGCCTCGAGGCCGGGCTGGCCCTGTACGGAACCGATCTGGATGACGCGCATACCCCTGCCGAATGCGGGCTCGCCTGGACGGTCGTGCTGACGCCGCCCGAGCGCGGGTTCATCGGCCGCGCGGCGCTGGCCGCGGGAACGCCCCGGTTCCGGCAGGTGGGCCTGGTGCTGGAGGAACGCGGCGTGTTGCGCAACGGGCTTGCGGTGCGCTTTGCCGATGGCGCCGAAGGCATGATCACCAGCGGCGGTTTTTCCCCGACCTTGCAGCGGGCCATCGCGCTTGCGCGTGTGCCGCCCGCCGCGGCCGGACAGCGCCAGTGCGAGGTTCTGCTGCGCGGTCAGCCGGTAAAGGCGGCCGTGGTCAAGCCGCCCTTCGTGCGCCACGGGCAGCCCTGCATTGCGCTCGCCAGTCGCTAAAATCCTTGGATGTTTGCCGTGGAGTTTCCTATGAGCCAGATTCCAGCCGATCTGAAATATGCTGCGACCCATGAATGGCTGCGCGCCGAACGGGACGGGTCCTGCACGATCGGGATCACCGACCATGCGCAGGATGCATTGGGGGACCTGGTGTTCATCGAACTGCCTGAGGTGGGCCGGGAGGTGGCTGCCGGCGAGGCCTGCGCCGTCGTGGAATCGGTCAAGGCCGCCTCCGACATCTACGCGCCGGTCGCGGGCCGGATCAGCGCCGTCAATACCACGCTCATCGACGCTCCCGAGCAGGTGAACTCGGACTGCTACGCCGCCGGCTGGCTGTTCCGCCTCGCCCCGGCAGGCGCTGTCGATGCGGGCGGTCTGCTCGATGCCGACGGGTATCGCGCCGCGCTCGATCAGGGCGCCTGAGCGACATGCCTTTCATCCCCCATACACCTGAGGATGTGCAGGCCATGCTCGCGACCATCGGGGTCGCCGATGTGGCCGCGCTGTTCGACGAGATTCCGCCGGCCCTGCGCTGGAGCCGCGTGGCAGGGGTGCCGCCCGGCGCCTCGGAAATGGCCGTCAGCCGGCTCATGCGCGAACGGGCGGCCAAGGATGGCGACGACCTGTGTTTTCTGGGCGCGGGCGCCTATGAGCACCACATTCCCGCCGCGGTGTGGGAGATCGCCACCCGCGGGGAGTTCTACAGCGCCTACACGCCCTATCAGGCCGAGGCCAGCCAGGGCACGCTGCAACTGATCTACGAATACCAGTCCATGATGACCTCGCTGATGGCCATGGACGTGTCCAACGCGTCGCTCTATGACGGCGCCTCGGCGCTGGCCGAGGCGGTGCTGATGGCGCTGCGGGCGCATCGCGGCGGCGATGTGCGGCGCATCTGGATGCCCGCTGCGGTTCATCCGCATTATCGCGAGACGGTGCGCACCATCGTCGAGGGGCAGGGGATCGCGCTGATCGAGGTGCCCTGTGACCCGGTCACGGGCCAGACGCCGGCCGCGGCTCTGGACGACTTGCCACCCGCGGCGGCGCTGGTGATCCCGCAGCCCAATTTCTTCGGGCGGCTGGAGGAGGTCGATGCGCTGACCGATGCTGCCCGCGCGCGTGGCGCGCTGGTCATCGCCGTGGTCAACCCGCTGGCCATGGCGGTGCTCAAGCCGCCGGGGGAATGGGGCACGGCGGGCGGGGTCGACATCGCCTGCGGCGAGGGCCAGTCGCTGGGCATCCCGCTCGCGGGCGGCGGTCCTTACTACGGGTTTCTGTGCTGCCGCACCGAACACGTGCGCCAGATGCCCGGACGCATCGTGGGGCGAACGGTCGATCGCGACGGCCGGACCGGCTATACGCTGACGCTGCAGCCGCGCGAGCAGCACATCCGCCGCGCCAAGGCGACCTCGAACATCTGCACCAACCAGGGCCTGATGGTCACGGCTTCCACCATCCACATGGCTCTGCTCGGTGCCGAGGGGCTGGCCCGGGCGGCGCTGTCCAGCCACGCGCGGGCCGCGGCGCTGGCCGGCCAGCTCGCAGCCCTGCCCGGCGTTTCGCTGCGGTTTGCCGGTCCGTTTTTCCACGAGTTCGTCCTCACGCTGCCGCGACCGGTCGCCCCGGTTCTGGCGTCCTTGGCCGACGCGGGCATCTTGGGCGGATACGATCTGTCCGCAGCCTATCCGGCGCTGGGCCATGCCGTGCTCGTGTGCGCCACCGAAACCCGTACCGCGGCCGACCTGGCCCGTTACACCGCGACACTGGCCGCGATCCTGGGAGATGACGCGTAATGGAGGGAGTCA
>PKCW01000305.1 GCA_002862965.1 Pseudomonadota bacterium | reverse complement strand
GCGGGGTGACGTAGTGGGTCTTGGGAAAGATGGTGTAGCGCGACAGCGGCCGGCCGAGCTCGCCGGTGAGCGGATCGAAGCCGCGGATCGATTCGATCTCGTCGTCGAACAACGCCACGCGCACCGCCTCCTGCTCGGATTCGGCGGGAAAGATGTCGATCACGTCGCCACGCACCCGATAGGTCCCGCGCGCAAGTTCCAGTTCGTTGCGGGTGTACTGCAGTTCGGTGAGGCGGCGCAGCAGGGCGCGCTGGTCGATGCGGTCCCCCGGCAGCAGGTGCAGCACCATGCTGAAATACGCCTCGGGGTCGCCCAGACCGTAGATGGCGGAGACGCTGGCGACCACGATGGCATCGCGCCGCTCCAGCATGGCCTTGGTTGCCGACAGGCGCATCTGCTCGATGTGCTCGTTGATCGAGGCGTCTTTTTCGATGTAGGTGTCGGTCGAGGCGACGTAGGCCTCGGGCTGGTAGTAGTCGTAGTACGAGACGAAATACTCCACTGCGTTGCGTGGAAAAAAGCCCTTCATTTCGCCATAGAGCTGCGCCGCCAGCGTCTTGTTCGGGGCCAGGATCAGCGTCGGGCGCTGCAACTGCGCGATGACGTGGGCGATGGTGAAGGTCTTGCCCGAACCGGTCACGCCGAGCAGGATCTGCCGCGCCAGGCCGTCGTCCAGCCCTTGCACCAGGCGCGCGATGGCGTCCGGCTGATCGCCGGCCGGCGCGTAATCGGCGTGCACTTCGAAGCGTTCGGTCATTGCGATGGTCCAGAGCGGTATTTAAGATGTGCGGTTGTTTCTCAGCCGGCAGAAGAGGACATCACCTTGGGCATCCGTTTGTCTCAGCGCGTTCAACGCATCAAGCCCTCCCCCACGCTGGCGGTCACCGCCCGCGCCGCGGCGCTCAAGGCCGGCGGCAAGGACGTGATCGGTCTGGGCGCCGGCGAACCGGATTTCGACACGCCGGAACACATCAAGGCGGCGGCGATGGAGGCGATCCAGCGCGGCTTCACCAAGTATACGGCCGTGGACGGCACCGCCGGCCTGAAGCAGGCGATCATCGCGAAATTCGAGCGCGACAATGCGCTGCACTACACGCCCAGGCAGATCCTGGTGTCCTGCGGCGCCAAGCAGAGTTTCTTCAATCTCTGCCTGGCCCTGCTCGACGCAGGCGACGAGGTCATCATCCCCGCACCCTACTGGGTGTCGTATCCGGACATGGTCCTCATCGCCGATGCCACGCCCGTCATCGTGCCCACCCCCATGGACGCCGGTTTCAAGATCACCGCCGAGCAACTCGAGGCGGCGATCACCCCGCGCACCCGGCTGCTGGTCCTCAACAGCCCCTCCAACCCGACCGGCAAGGCCTACAGCCGGGCCGAACTCGAGGCCCTGGGCGAGGTGCTGCGGCGCCATCCCCACGTGCTCGTCGCCAGCGACGACATCTATGAAGTCATCCTGTGGACCGGCGAGCCGTTCGTCAACATCGCCATGGCCTGCCCCGATCTCGCCGAGCGCACGCTGGTCATCAACGGTGTCTCCAAAAGCCACGCCATGACCGGCTGGCGCATCGGCTATAGCGCAGGCCCGGCTGAACTGATCCAGGCCATGACCAACGTGCAGTCCCAGAGCACCTCCAACCCGACGTCCATTTCGCAGGTCGCCGCCGAGGCGGCGCTGCGCGGCGATCAGTCCTGCGTCGGCGAGATGGTGCGGGCCTTCCATGCGCGTCACGACGCCGTGGTGGCCCGGCTCAATACCTTGCCCGGTGTGCGCTGCCTGCCCTCCGATGGCACCTTCTACGCCTTCCCGGACTTCTCAGGGGTGCTCGAGCGACGCACCGATCTCGGTGACGACATCGCGCTCGGCGAGTTCCTGCTCAACGAGGCCCTGGTCGCGCTGGTGCCCGGCTCGGCCTTCGGCAGCCCGGGGCACATGCGATTGTCCTACGCGACCAGCCAGACCTTGCTGGACAAGGCGCTGGATCGGCTCGCGCAGGCGCTGGGCTGACGAGGCTCATCCCGGACCGACGGACGGGGCGCTCCCCGTCCGTCGGCAAGCCCCTGCCCATTGGGGTAAAGAGCTTGTCAGGTCTGGGACGACTGCCTACCATGAAGCCATGATCGAAGGGCACTATCTCCAGCATCATCTGCTGATCGCCATGCCCGGCATGGGCGATCGCAATTTTTCTCACTCCGTCACCTATTTGTGTGAACACAATGCCGACGGCGCACTCGGCATCGTCGTGAACCGGCCCAGCGATCTGCGGCTGTCGCAGCTCATGGAGCAGATGCAGCTCCCTGGCCCGGAAAAACCGGAATGGGACAACATCGTCTATCAGGGCGGTCCCGTGAGCGAGGAGCGTGGCTTCGTGCTGCATGAAGAGCCCGGCCCCTGGGAGTCGAGCCTGTTCGTGTCCGAACACATGCATGTGACGACCTCGCGCGACATCCTGATGGCGATTGCCCAGGGTCGCGGACCTATGCGCTACCTCCTGGCCTTGGGCTATGCCGGCTGGAGCGCGGGACAACTGGAACAGGAAATGCGCGACAATGCGTGGCTGGCCGTGCCCTCCGATGGACGGATCATCTTTGACCTGCCAGCGCCCGAGCGGCTCGCCGCAGCCATCGGCTTGCTGGGGGTCGATTGGCGCCAGATCGGCAGCGAAGCAGGCCATGCGTGAGCGTGGCCACCGCCCCTGAATATCGCACGCTGATGGGCTTCGATTATGGTGCCCGTCGCGTCGGCATCGCCGTGGGCCAGACGGTGACCGGCAGCGCCTCCCCGCTGACCATCCTGCAGCAGCCGGCCTCGACCGAATTCTGGCGCCAGCTCGATCGACTCGTGGCGGAATGGCGACCCGACGCGCTGATCGTGGGCCAGCCCTTGCACGCCGACGGCAGCAGCGGCGCCATCGCGCAGGCGGCCGCGACCTTCGGCGCGCAACTGGGCGAGCGCTATCGCTTGCCCGTGATCGCCGTCGATGAACGCCTCACCTCCTGGGAGGCCGATCAAGTGGCACGCGAGCTGCCCGCCTCGCGCCGGGACGCCGTTGCGGCCAGCCTGATTCTGATGACGTATCTGGAAGGACGATCTGCATGATCCTGTGGGACACGCCCCGGGTGCACGCCCATATCGACGCGCTGGCCAGCGCCATCGCCGCGCGCTATGCCGCGGCTGCCGCGCCGCCCCTGCTGATCGGTATCCACACCGGCGGGGCCTGGCTGGCCCATGCCCTGTACCAGCGGTTGCAGGATGCACTCGATCTCGATGAACCCGCGGGGAGCGTCGATGTGAGCTTCTACCGCGACGATCTGGCGCGCAGCGGGGTGCCGGCGCAGGCCCGGCCGTCGCAGGTGTCGACCTCGGTCGATGGTCGCGAGATCGTGCTCGTGGACGATGTGCTCTACACCGGGCGCACGGTCCGGGCCGCGATGAACGAGCTGTTCGACTACGGTCGCCCCGCCGCCATCCGGCTGGCCGTACTGGTCACCCGCAACGGCCGGCAACTCCCCATCGCGCCGGACTTCCCTGCCGAGATGCTCTCGCTAGAAGCAGGCGAACGCATTAAACTCGCCGGGCCCGATCCGCTGCAACTGCACCTGCTCCGGAGCCCCCCGCCCGTCCATGATGCGACCGAACCCGCCTGACGCCCCGCCGCTGCGCCATCTGCTGACCACCGATGGCCTGAGCCGCCCACAAATCGTGTCCATCCTCGATCTGGCCGAATCCTTTCTGCCGGTGGGCGAGCGCGCGGTCAAGAAGGTCCCGCTGTTGCGCGGCAAGACCGTCGTGAACCTGTTCTTCGAGCCCAGCACACGCACGCGCATGACCTTCGAGCTGGCCGCCAAGCGCCTGTCGGCCGACGTGCTGAACCTGGAGGTCGGGAACTCGTCGACCCGCAAGGGCGAGACCCTGCTCGACACGCTGCAGAACCTCGAAGCCATGCAGATGGACATGCTGGTCGTGCGCCACGCCGAAAGCGGCGCAGCGGATTTCTTTGCCCGTCATGCCGCCCCGCACGTCAGCGTGCTCAACGCCGGTGACGGCCGTCATGCCCATCCGACGCAAGCCTTGCTGGACATGTTCACCATCCGCCGCCACAAACGCGATTTCACGCAGCTCGCAGTGGCCATCGTCGGCGATGTGGCGCACTCACGGGTGGCCCGTTCGCAGATCCATGCCTTGCGCATTCTGGGCGTTCCGGACATCCGCGTGGTGGCGCCACGCACCCTGCTGCCGACCGCCATCGAGAGTCTCGGTGTCCGGGTCTTCGCACGACTCGAACCCGCCCTGCGCGACTGCGATGTCGTGATCGCCTTGCGCTTGCAGCGCGAACGCATGCAGGGCACGCAATTGCCGAGTGAAACCGAATACTTCCGCCACTACGGATTGGACCCGGCGCGGCTCACCCTGGCGCGACCCGATGCCATCGTCATGCACCCCGGCCCCATCAACCGCAACGTCGAAATCGCCTCGGCGGTGGCCGACGGACCGCAATCGGTGATCCTGGAGCAGGTCACCAACGGCATCGCGGTGCGCATGGCCGTCATGGCGCTGACGCTGGGACAGGCACCGGCACGGAGCGGCACGGCATGACGGCATTGACGATTGCCGGCGGGCGCATCATCGACCCCGCCAACGCAGTGGATGCGCAACAGGATCTGCATCTGCGGGATGGGCGCGTACTGGCCGTGGGGCCAGCGCCGGCGGGCTTTCAGGCCGAGACGCGCATCGATGCGCATGGCCGCTGGATCCTGCCGGGCCTGATCGATCTGTGCGCCCGCCCCGTTCCCGATCTGCCGCGCGAACTGCGCGCCGCGGCGGCGGGCGGCGTGACCAGTCTGTGTGTGCCGCCCGAGGTCGGTCCCTGCATCGACACGCCGGCAGTGGCCGAGCGCCTGCTCGAACAGGCCCGGCGCGCCGGCAGCACGTGGGTGCATCCCGTCGGCGCACTCACCCGTGCGCTCGCCGGAGAACAGCTCGCCGAACTGGCCGCGCTGCAGGACGCCGGCTGCGTGGCCGTGAGTCCCGGCGCCGACACCATCGCCGACAGCCGGACGCTGCGTCAGGCGCTGGCCTATGCCGCGAGCCACGATCTGCTGGTGATGCTCAGCCCGCGCGATCCCTGGCTGCACCGCCACGGCTGCGCCCATGAGGGCGCCACCAGCACCCGGCTCGGACTGCCCGCCATTCCGGGCATCGCCGAATCGATCGGCCTGGCCCGCGATCTGGCGCTGGTGGAACTCACGGGCGTGCGCGCACATTTCTGCCGCATCTCCAGCGCGCTGTCCCTGCCCCTGCTGCAGCAGGCCCGCGCACGCGGCCTGCCGGTGACGGCCAATGTCGCCGTCCATCATCTGCATCTGTGCGATACCGATCTCGCCGCGTTCGATACCCTGTGCCGGGTGGATCCGCCGCTGCGCGGCGCAGCCGACCGCGACGCTCTGCGCGAGGCGATCGGGCAAGGCACGATCGAAGCCGTCTGCAGCGACCATCACCCCCTGGGCGCCGATGCCAAGCGCATGCCCTTCCCGCAGGCCGCGTCCGGTATGGCGGGTCTGGAAACCCTGCTGCCGCTCACACTCGCGGCGGTCTGGGAGGGCCGGATGTCGCTCGAACGCGCCATCGCCGGGCTCACCATCGGGCCTGCGCAGATCCTGGGCTTGCCGCTGGGCACGCTCACCGCCGGCGCCGCAGCCGATCTGTGCATCGTCGATCCCGAGCAGCGCTGGACGCCGGATGCCACGACGCTGGTCAGCAGTGGCCACAACACGCCCTTCCTGGGCCGCAGCCTGCGCGGTCGGGTCACCCACACCCTGCTCGGCGGCCGGATCGTCCACCGGCTCGACGCGCCTCCGAGGGACGCGCCATGACAGCGTCGCATCGCGGCACCATCTTCATGGAGGAAGCGCGCATCCTCGCGCATCACTCCCCCGCCGCCGAACAATGGCTGCTGACGCTGGAGGCGCCCGAGTGCGCGCGGCGCGCCGAGCCGGGCCAGTTCGTACACCTGCAGTGCGACCCCGCCCTGCCCATGCGCCGCCCGCTGTCCGTGCTGCGCGTGAACCGCGATCAAGGCTGGGTCGAGATGCTCTACAAGGTCGTCGGCCACGGCACACGCCTGCTCGCGCAGCGCGCCGTCGGCCAAAGCCTGAGCCTGATGGGCCCCATCGGTCAGCCTTTCCGGCCCGATCCCGAGCGCCGCCACGTGCTGCTGCTGGGCGGCGGCGTCGGCATGCCGCCCATGATCTTCCTCGCCGATCGCCTGCGGCGCGAGACCGGCTGGCGGCCTATGGTATTTCTGGGCTCCGAATTGCCCTTCCCGTTTCCGACCCGTCCCTCACGCCTACTCATCCCCGGCCTGCCGTCCGATGCCATCGGCACCCTGAGCCTGCTCGAGGATTGGGGCATTCCCTGCCGGCTGAGCAGCGCCCAGGGCCAGCCCGGTTGTCATGCGGGCTATGTCACGGATCTCGCGCGACACTACCTCGAAACCCTCGACGCGCCGGAACGCCGACACGTGGCGATCTATGCCTGCGGTCCCGATCCCATGCTGCGCGCCGTGGCGCAGCTGGCGCGCGCCTTCGACGTGCCGGCGCAAGTGTCGCTGGAGGAATACATGGCCTGCGCGGTGGGTGGATGCGCCGGCTGCGTGGTGCCCGTGCACACCGCGCAGGGCGTGGCCATGAAGCGCGTCTGCGTCGACGGTCCCGTCTTCCCCGCCGAGGCCGTGTATCCGGCTTGATGGAGTAACCCGCCTTTAATTCTCGACAGGCTTAAGATTCAATAGCCGCTCCATGTATGAGATACGTCCTGCGTTGCTTTCTACAAGATGCTTTTTGTTAATCGAGTTTGAAAGCCCCATGAGTTGTTTCGACGCTTCCAGAACATCCTTTTTGAGAGGGACGAACCCATACGACATCCTGGATACGCACGAATAAAACGGGATAACTTCCATCTTCGTCAGGATGTCACAGGAAAGCCTTCTTAAAGCATCTCTCGCCTCATCGTGTGAAAGAGTTTCCTTCTCCACAGGCGTGCAAATTTCTCGATTATAGAACACCAACGCAAACCGGATATCTACGATAATTTTCTTGAGATCATGAATGGGGATGATAAGAGTCCTATCCAGAAACTGTCCGGCAACAAAAACGGTCACGCCGCTAACTACCGTAAGACCTGATGCAAGAAAGATTTTAACGATATCATCCATTTCGCCCCCAATCTCAAGTCATGCAATTCTTGACAGGAAATCCATTATTTCTCGAAATTCACCCGATTACACTGTAAACTTCCTGAACACCCGCCCGCATGGCCTGCATTTAATATCCAGTAACTTTCCAGCAGGAACCCGGAGTCGCTGACCACAACGAGGGCAATTCACGATGGTCTTTAAACCCATATCAGCGTATTTAGGTTTTTCTTTCTTTTCCTGTTGGTAGGCTGCCGAATTAACACTGTGAAACTGGACGTCATCGTCCGATGAGATCTCTGGCCTAACCGATGACTTCCGTTCCCGTCTTTTTTTATTCTGTATATTATCAGGACTTTTTCTTTCTCTCCCGGACGGCATCGGGAGCAACCCTCTGCGGGTCAGCTCAAAATAGCAACGTGCCGTCGCTTCCACATCTGCTTTTGAAGTATGAGCGTCAGAAAAGTTTCCCCCAAACAGATGAAGGTACAGTTCTTGAAGCTTTGGATATTTGTATCCACTTCCATTAGCCCGCGGAATCCGACAGATGGACGTTGCGCTTTGCATGGTGCAAATAAATGGAAACTTGAAGATATCAACATTGAAGCCGTGCCGGCTAAATTCTGATCCAATGACTTTGCGGTCGAAATCGACGTTATGTCCGATGACGGCAAGCTCGTCGATCGATTGAAGATCGCTGGCAAGTCTTTGCAAGATTTCTTTTATGGGCCTCCCATATTGCCGTGCTTGCTGCTCGGAAACACCATGAATCCTTCGTGCCCCATCTGCAATCCTGAACCCATCAGGCCGTATAATGTGATTCTCTATTTTCTCTATGAACTCGTTCGGCTGAGCAATCATCCACGTGATGGTAACAATCCGAAGCTCGGGGAGCTGTCTGGGATGGTCATTTGTCTCGACATCAACAAATAACAAGTGCATCGATCCGCTCCATCCCTGTTGATAGCGACATTCAAACTCGACAAATGGACCGTACCCTTGTCTTTATCGGCACCGGTCTGCCGTTTTTTAGGGATTGCATAAATCCGCCACTTGGTAGACATTTGGCTGATGAGTGAGAGACCCCACGCGCCGGCCTGCGAGCGCAACCGCGAGCCCATCCTCGCTGTGCTGCGCCGCCATTTCGCGGACCGTCGCCGCGTGCTCGAAATCGGCAGCGGCACGGGTCAGCACGCCGTCTGCTTCGGCGCCGCGCTGCCGCATCTGGAATGGCAGACCTCGGATCGGCCCGAGCAGCACGATGGCATCCGCGCCTGGATGGCCGAGGCCGCCCTGCCCAACGTGCTGCCACCACTGACGCTCGATGTGGCGGTCGACAGCGACTGGCCGGCCCACGGTTATGACGCGGCATTCAGTGCCAACACCCTGCACATCCTGTCTTGGCCCGAGGTCGTGGCCTGCTTCGCCGGGCTCGGGCGTGTCCTCACGAATCAGGCCTGCGTGGTGATCTATGGCTCATTCAACGTCGACGGCCAGTTCACCAGCGAGAGCAACGCCGAATTCGACCGCTGGCTCAAGGCGCGTGATGCGCGGATGGGCATCCGCGATCTCGCCGCTGTGGCGGCCTTGGCCCGCGCGATCGGCCTGCGGCTCATCGATGATGTCCCGATGCCGGCCAACAACCGTTGCCTCGTCTGGCAACGCCAGCCGTGATTTCGGCAGGCCGCGCTCCGCCTGCGGCTCCAGCCGATCCGACATGGGGTCATTGACGAACCAGCCAAAGCCAGCGGGGCGCGGGGCGCCGGCCATCGGGTGGACAAGTCCAGCTTGCGCGCCAGCCGCGCGGGATCAAATCGTTCGCCCACTGCCCGATCCGGGCGGCTTCTTCAGCGCCGGCCGGATGCCCCGGATAGGCGACGACGCTGAGCGCGCCTTCCCCGCCCAGCCACTCGCAACAGGCCTGCAGGGCCGCGAGCGTGGTTTCGGGCCGCGTGACGATGCACCGGTCCGACCCCGGGCGATAGCCCAGATTGAAGACGGCAACCCGCAGTCGCCCGCGTACGCTAGCCGGCAGCACGCTCGACAGATCGGCATGGTTGGCCCGGTGCAATTCCACGCGCGTGCCAAGGCAGGCCGCTTGCAGGCGCAAGCGGGTCTGGGTAAGCGCTTCGTCCTGGATGTCGATGGCATGGACGCATCCGGTGTCGCCCACCTGCCGCGCCAGGCGCAGGGTGTCATGGCCGTTGCCGCAGGTCGCATCCAGAGCGATGTCGCCGGTCCGGACATGCCGCTCCAGGGCCCGATGGACGGACCGCACGAGGGATTCAGGGCGCGCCGGGTCGGATTGCATAACGAGCGACATCCATGGGGTTGGCGAGCGGCGCGCCGTGTGTCATGCGGGCCGCGAGTTGCTCGGCGGCCTCGGGCGCGCGCAAAATGCCGCGACTGCCCAGCCCATTGAAGATCCACAGCCACGGCCAGCGAGGATGGCGACCCAGCAGCGGTTCGCGATCCGGGGCTGCCACACGGGTGCCGGCCCGGTGCCCGATGACTTCGATGTCTGACGGCGCCGCGAGCTGAGTCGCCAGCTTTCGCAGCAGCGCAGTGCGCCCGGCAACCGTGGTCCGCGACGAGAACT
>PKCW01000052.1 GCA_002862965.1 Pseudomonadota bacterium | reverse complement strand
CAGAACAGGTGGATGACCTCGTCGCAAAACGCCGGGCTCGGCCAGATCGGGCCGAGCGCATCCCAGCGGTGCGCCGCCAGCCCGGTTTCCTCGGCCAGTTCGCGCCGCGCCGTCGCCTCAGCGGCTTCATCGCCGTCGCGTTTGCCGGCCGGGATCTCCCACATCCAGGCGCCCATGATCGGCCGGAACTGACGCAACAGACACAGCCGGCCCGCATCGTCGATGGCGATCACCGCGGCCGCACCCGGATGCGCCACCCAGTCGAGCCGAACCGACTGTCCGTCCGGCAACGCAAAAGCGCGGGTGGCAAAGCGCAGAAAGCGTCCCTCGATCACGGGATTCGTGGATTCATCGGCCATCGCACAACTCCGCCGGGTGACGTGCTTTCATCGCAAGGGGTCCGCTCTTATAATTTTCATGATCACATTTCCTACCATGAAATTCAGCAATGCTTGAAATCAGCCTGATCGAACGACGCTACGGCGCGGATGCCTGGGGACACCGTCTGGGCGTCCAACCGGTGGCCTGGGAAACGCCCGGCACCCGGCTGCGCGTCGAGTTGCCCTATCGCCCCACCAACATGAACATGACGGGGCGCACCCACGGCGGCATCCTCGCCAGCTTCCTGCACGACGCCGCCAAGCTGCTGGTGGCCGGTCAGTCCGACAGCGAAAGCGCCGCGCTGCCGCAGACGCTCGACTTCCAGATCGCCTATCTCGCCGCGGGCGGACGCGAAACCCTGACCGCCGTGGCCGAGCTGTCCCGGCGCACGCGGGAGTTCAGCTTCGTGTTCGTCGAGGCGCGCAATGCGGCCGGTGAGGGCATCGCCCGCGCCCAGGTCCTGTTCCGCAACGCGCCCACCGGCGCCGCCGTCACCCATCCCAATCAGCCGCAGGACCCGTTCACGGCGCTGCTTGCGCCGTCGGACACGGCGCTGGCGCGTTTCGCGCCGATGGTCAAGCTGTTCAACCAGGCCATGGGCCGCGCTCACCCCGGCTGCAGCACCGAATGGATGGGCGACGGGCTGTGCCTGATGCGCCAGGCCGACATTCCCGATCATCGGGACTGGAACGGCGAGATCGCGCCGGGGCAGATCCTCACCCTGCTCGACAACACCGGCGGCGGCGCGGGTTGCTCGCTGGCCAGCGATCTGGGCATGGCCGTGACGCTCGGCATCCAGACCGCCTTCTGCGAGCCGGCGGCGGGTGAGGCTCTCGCCGCCCATGCCGCGAGCCTGCGCCGCGAGGACGGGCTGACGCACAATCTGGTGCAGATCTTCGGGGCCGACAGTCTCCGGCTCAAGGCCTTCGGCACCATGACGCACCTGGTCCGGCCCAGCAAGCGCTAGCCGCCCGATGGACGGCCTACGCGCGCTGATCACCCTGCTGGGCTACACCCTGGCGGGACAGGTGCTCGCCCACGTGAGCGGCTTGCCGATCCCCGGCCCGGTGGCGGGCATGGTGCTGCTGCTGGTCACGCTCATGATCCGCGGGCGGGTCTCGGCGGAGCTGGAACGGGTCAGCGCGCTCACCCAGCGTCACCTGTCCCTGCTCTTCGTGCCGGCCGGGGTCGGCCTGATGACCCATGCGGCCGCGCTGCGCGCCGAAGGCGCCGGACTCCTCGTCACCCTCACCGTCAGCACCCTGCTCGCCCTGGGGACGACCGCGCTCATCCTGCAGCGGCTGCGACGGGGAGAATCCACCTGATGGCCTTGTGGGGCTGGCTGTGGGCAAGCCCGGCCACCGCGGTACCGACCGCCTTGCTGCTCACCCTCGGCTGCTACGTCCTCGCGCTGGAGATCTACCAGTTTGCCCACCGGCCCGCCCTGTTGCATCCGGCCATCACCGCCATGGCAGCCCTGATCATCATCCTCTCGGCCGGCAAGGTGCCCTACCGGCAATACTTCGACGGCGCGGCCTTCATCCACTTCCTGCTGGGGCCGGCGACCGTCGCCCTCGCCGTCCCGCTCTATCGCAACCTGGCGCACATCCGGCGACTCGGGCCGGCCCTCGCGCTGGCGCTCGTCATCGGGGCCTCGGTGGCCGTCGCCACCGCCTGGCTGCTGGGGCGCATGCTGCATCTGTCCGAGCTCACGCTGCGCTCGCTGCTGCCCAAGTCGGTTACCACGCCCATCGCCATGGGGCTGGCCGAGACCCTGGGTGGCTCGCCCTCGCTCGCCGCCGGCATCGTGCTGGTCACCGGCGTCATCGGGTGCCTGTTCGCGCCCGTCGTCTATCGGCTGCTGCGCATCCGGGACCCGGCCGTGCAGGGTTTTGCGCTCGGCGTTGCGGCGCACGGCTTCGGCACCGCCAAGGCCTTCGAGATCAGCCCGCTGGCCGGCGCTTTCGCATCCCTGGGCCTCGGCCTGACCGGCCTCGCGACGGCGCTGGCGCTGCCCTGGATCAGCCGGGCGCTGGGACTCTGAAGCACCGTTTGCGCTGGCAATCGCAGCGAGCCAAGGGCTACTATCGCCTGTAGCCCGCCTTGTGGATCACCCCGCCCCGTTCGATGGATGTGAAGGAGACGCCATGGCCACGCCCGCCGAAGTGGACGCTCAGGAAACCCGGGAATGGCTGGACGCACTCAACGCGGTGATCGAACGCGAGGGGCCGGAACGCGCCCATTTCCTGCTCGAAACGCTGATCGATCAGGCCCGCCGATCCGGCGCCCACATCCCCTTCAACCCCAACACGGCCTACCTCAACACCATCCCGCCGGCCGAGGAACAGCGCAGCCCCGGCGATGCCGACATGGAATGGCGCATCCGCTCGCTGGTGCGCTGGAATGCACTGGCCATGGTCATCAAGGCCAACAAGGTCAATCACGGCATCGGCGGCCACATCGCCAGCTTCGCCTCCGCGGCCACGCTCTACGACGTCGGCTTCAATCACTTCTTTCACGCCCCGACAGACGATCACGGCGGCGATCTGCTCTACATCCAGGGGCACTGCACGCCCGGCGTCTACGCCCGCGCCTATCTCGAGCATCGCCTGCACAAGGAACACCTGCATCGCTTCCGGCAGGAAGCCTCGGGGCCCGGCCTGTCGTCCTATCCCCATCCGCGCCTGATGCCGGGGTTCTGGCAATTCCCCACGGTGTCGATGGGGCTGGGGCCGATCATGAGCATCTATCAGGCCCGCTTCATGAAATACCTCCATCACCGCGGGCTGGCCGACACCGCCAAGCGCAAGGTCTGGGTGTTCTGCGGCGACGGCGAGATGGACGAGCCCGAATCCATGGGCGCCATCGGCCTGGCCGGCCGCGAGAAGCTCGACAACCTGATCTTCGTCGTCAACTGCAACCTGCAGCGCCTCGACGGCCCGGTGCGCGGCAACGGCAAGATCATCCAGGAACTGGAGGGCGATTTCCGCGGCGCCGGCTGGAACGTCATCAAGGTCATCTGGGGCTCCTACTGGGACCCGCTCATTGCCGCCGACACCAAGGGCCTGCTGCGCCAGCGCATGGAAGAGGCCGTGGACGGCGAGTACCAGAACTACAAGGCCAAGGGCGGCGCCTACACGCGTGAGCACTTCTTCGGCAAATACCCCGAGCTCAAGGCCATGGTCTCGCGCATGACCGACCAAGACATCTGGCGGCTCAACCGTGGCGGCCACGACCCCCACAAGATCTACGCCGCCTACGCCGCCGCGGTGGCCCATACCGGCCAGCCCACTGTCATCCTGGCCAAGACCGTCAAGGGCTACGGCATGGGCGAGGCCGGCGAAGGCCAGAACATCACCCACCAGCAGAAGAAGATCGGCGAGGAGGCGCTGAAAGTCTTCCGTGACCGCTTCAACATCCCCATTTCGGATGCCGAGATCGGCGATGCGCCCTTCTACCGCCCGCCCCTGGACAGTCCGGAGGTGACCTATCTGCAGGAGCGGCGCCGCGCACTCGGCGGTCATCTGCCGGCCCGCCGCCGCGAAAGCGAAGCGCTCCCGGTCCCGCCGCTGGCGGTGTTCGAAGGCATGACCAAGGGCAGCGAGGGACGGGAGATGTCCACCACCACGGCCTTCGTGCGCATGATGACGGTGCTCACGCGCGACAAGGCCATCGGCGCGCGCGTCGTCCCCATCGTGCCCGACGAGGCGCGCACCTTCGGCATGGAAGGCCTGTTCCGCCAGATCGGCATCTATTCCCCGGTCGGCCAGCTCTACGCGCCCCAGGACGCCGATCAGCTCGCCTACTACCGCGAGGACATCAAGGGCCAGATCCTGGAAGAGGGCATCACCGAGGCCGGCGCCTTCTCCTCCTGGCTGGCGGCGGCCACCGCCTACAGCAACCACGGCCTCGGCATGATCCCCTTCTTCATCTTCTATTCCATGTTCGGCTTCCAGCGCATCGGCGACCTCATCTGGGCCGCCGGCGACAGCCGGGCGCGGGGCTTCCTGCTCGGCGGGACGGCCGGACGCACCACCCTGGCCGGCGAGGGTCTGCAACATCAGGACGGCCACAGCCACATCCTGGCCCTCACCCATCCCAACTGCGTGGCCTACGACCCCTGCTACGCCTACGAGCTGGCGGTGATCCTGCACGCGGGCATGCGGCGCATGGTCGAGGCGCAGGAAGACGTGTTCTTCTACATCACCGTGATGAACGAAAACTACGCCCACCCGCCGCTGCCGGAGGGCGTGGTCGACGGCATCGTCAAGGGCCTCTATCGCCTGCGGGCCACCGGCCACGACGGCCCGCGCGTGCAACTGCTGGGCTCGGGCACCATCCTGCGCGAAGTCGAGCGCGCGGCCACCATCCTCGAGGAACGCTACGGTGTCGCGGCCGATGTCTGGAGCGCCACCAGCTTCACCGAGCTGGCGCGCGAGGGCATGGCGGTGGAACGCTGGAACCTGCTGCACCCGGCCGAGCCGCCGCGCACCAGCTACGTCGATGCCTGCCTGAACGGCACCGAAGGCCCGGTGATCGCGGCCACCGACTACATGCGCAGCTACGCCGAACAGATCCGCCCCTATGTCTCGCGCCGCTACCGGGTGCTCGGCACCGACGGCTACGGCCGCTCGGACACGCGCGAGGCCCTGCGCACGTTCTTCGAAGTCACCGCCGAACACGTCGCCTTCGCCGCGCTCAAATCCCTGGCCGACGAGGGCGCGCTCCCCGTCGAGCGGGTGGCGCAGGCCGTGACGGAACTCGGCATCGATCCGGAAAAGCCCGCCCCCTGGACCGTCTAGACTCCGCCCGCCAAGGAGAATGCCCGTGGCCCAGACCCAGGAAGTGATGGTTCCCGACATCGGGGATTTCGAGAACGTCGATGTCGTGGACGTGCTGGTCAAGCCCGGTGACGTGGTCACGGCGGAACAGCCGTTGATCACGCTGGAGAGCGAAAAGGCCGCACTGGATGTGCCGGCACCCGGCCCCGGCACGGTGCGCGAAGTACTGGTCAAGGTCGGCGACAAGGTCTCCCAGGGCACGGCCATCGTGCGCATGGAAGCCGCCGGCGCGGCGACGGCCGAAGCGGCGCCGCAGCCGTGGGCGCCCGAGAACCGGAACGCGGCGGCTGCGCCGGCGGAGCGCGGCGACGCCGAACCCCGGACCGAACAGGCCGATGCCCGGCCCGCGGCCGTCGATCAGGCCTCCACCCTGAGCGCCAGCGTGGATGCGCCGCGGCCGAGCGCGGGATCGGACAAGGGGGTGCCCCCGCCGGGACCCTCCGCCGCGCCCGCCACCGGTCACCCCGAGCCCGACCGGGCGCAAGCGTTTCTGCCCCACGCCAGCCCCTCGGTGCGCAAGTTCGCCCGCGAACTGGGGGTGGATCTGACCCGCGTCCCCGGCAGCGGCCCCAAGCAGCGCATCCTGCGCGAGGACGTCGCCGCCTTCGTGCGCCAGCAGTTGACCGAGACGGCGCAGCGCGGCGCCATCCCGCCCATCCCGGCGGTGGATTTCAGCAAGTTCGGCCCCATCGAGCGCCAGCCGCTGTCGCGCGTGCAGCGCCGCTCCGGCCCCAACCTGCACCGCAGCTGGCTCAACATCCCGCACGTCACGCAATTCGACGAGGCCGACATCACCGACCTCGAGGACTTCCGCAAGGCGAACCAGGCGCGCGCCGACAAGCGCGGCGTCAAGCTGACCCTGCTGGCCTTCCTGCTCGACGCCTGCGCCCATGCGCTGCGCGAGTTCCCCGCCGTCAACGCCTCGCTCGACCCCGACGGCGAGCATCTCATCCTGAAGCGATACATCCACATCGGCGTGGCCGTGGACACCCCGGACGGGCTGATGGTGCCGGTGGTGCGCGACGTCGACCGGAAGGGCGTGTTCGAGCTGGCCACGGAGGTCGCCGAGCTGGCCGAACAGACGCGCACCCGCAAGCTCAAACCCGATCGCCTGCAGGGGGCGAGCTTTTCCATCTCCAGCCTGGGCGGCATCGGCGGCACCGCCTTCACGCCCATCATCAACGCCCCGGAAGTCGCCATCCTCGGTGTCTCGCGCGCGCGCATGCAGCCGGTCTACCACGAGGAAACAGGCGGCTTCGTGCCGCGCCTGATGCTGCCCCTGTCCTTTTCCTACGATCACCGCGTGATCGACGGCGCCGAGGCCGCGCGCTTCACGCGCTTTTTGAGCGAAATGCTCTCCGACATCCGCCGCCTGCTGCTGTAAACCGTTTGGTCAAGGCCGCCCCGAGCGGCGCGCCCCGTGGAGTGATGCATGAGCCAGAACCGCGAGATCAAGGTGCCCGACATCGGGGATTTCGAGCAGGTCGACGTGGTCGACGTGCTGGTCAAGCCCGGCGATGCGGTCGTCCCCGAGCAGCCGCTGATCACGCTGGAGAGCGAAAAGGCGGCGCTGGACGTGCCCGCGCCCGAGGCGGGAACGGTGCGCGAGGTGCTGGTGAAGGTGGGCGACAAGGTCTCGGAAGGTACGCCCATCGTCATACTGGAAAGCGCGGCTGAGCGCGCCGATGGCGCGCCCCACCCGGCGGCGCCCGCCGACCGCGAGGACACCGCCGCGCCAGCGCAGGCCAAGGCGGCACCCGCCGACCGCCAGGAACCCCCCGCGCCGTCGCCAGCCAAGGCCGAACCCGGGAAACCGGCCGAGACGCCCGCGACGCCGGCGGCCACCCAGGCTGCCCGCGGCCCGGCCGGCGGCGCCGGCCGGTCGCTGCTCATCATCGGCGGCGGACCGGGCGGCTACACCGCGGCCTTTCGCGCCGCCGATCTGGGCATGCGAGTGACGCTCATCGAACGCGACGCCACCCTGGGCGGCGTGTGCCTCAACGTCGGCTGCATCCCCTCCAAGGCCCTGTTGCATGCTGCCGAGGTCGTGACCGAAGCCCGCGCCATGGCGGCGCACGGCATCCGCTTCGAGGCGCCCGAAATCGACCTCGCGGCCCTGCGCGCCTGGAAGGACGGCGTGGTCGGCCGGCTCACCGGCGGGCTGGCCCAGCTCGCGAAACAGCGGCAGGTCGAGGTGATCCGCGCCGAAGCGCGTTTTGCCGATGCCCACACGGTCACGCTCACCAGCGAGGGAACCGAGCGCCCGCTCGCCTTCGAACAGGCCGTCATCGCCTGCGGCTCGCGCCCGGTCGCGCTGCCCTTCCTGCCCGATGACGCGCGCGTCATGGATTCGACCGCCGCGCTCAACGTGCCGGAGATTCCCGGGCGGCTGCTCATCATCGGCGGCGGCATCATCGGGCTCGAAATGGCGACCTTCTACAGCGCGCTCGGCAGCCGGGTCACGGTGGTGGAAATGGCGCCGCAACTGGTGGCCGGCGCCGACGCCGATCTGGTGCGCGTGCTGCAGAAATCGCTCGTCAAAAAGCTGGAAGCGCTCTACCTCGGCACCAAGGTCACGGCCGTCACGGCGAGCGCCGAAGGACTCGACGTGCGTTTCGAGGGGAGCGACGCCCCGGCCGAGGACCGTTACGACCGCCTCCTCGTCGCCGTCGGCCGCATCCCCAACGGCCGGCTGCTGAACGTGGAGGCCGCGGGTCTAGCGCTCGACGCGCGCGGCTTCATCGCGGTGGACGAGCGCATGCGCACCCCGCAGCCGCACCTGTTCGCCATCGGCGACTGCGTGCCCGGCCCCATGCTGGCGCACAAGGCCACGCACGAGGGCAAGGTCGCCGCCGAAGTCGCCGCCGGCGAGAAATCGGCCTTCCTCGCCCGCGTCATCCCTTCGGTCGCCTACTGCGATCCCGAGCTGGCCTGGTGCGGCCTCACCGAAACCGAGGCCAAGGCGCAGGGCCGCGAGGTCGGCAAGGGCGTCTTTCCCTGGGCCGCGAGCGGCCGGGCGCTGGGCATGGGGCGCGAGGACGGCCTGACCAAGCTGATCTTCGATGCGCGGAACGGCCGCGTGCTGGGCGGTGGCATCGTCGGTCCCCATGCCGGCGACCTCGTCGCCGAACTGGCGCTGGCGGTGGAAATGGGCGCCGACGCCGAGGACATCGGCCTCACCATCCACGCCCATCCCACGCTCTCGGAAACCCTCGCCTTCGCGGCCGAATCCTACGCCGGCACCATCACCGACCTCATGCCGCCGCGCCGGCGCTGAACCGGCCGGGGCACTTTTCCGCGCCGGCGCACTCCCAAAGACAGGCGCAGCCGCGCCGTCGCCAGAGGAGTTCCTGGATGAAAGCACTCATGATCAGCGCCGACCGCTTCGAGGACACCGAGCTGCTGGTGCCCCTGTACCGGCTGCAGGAAGAACGGATCGCGGTCGACATCGCCGCGCTGCAAGAGGGGCCCATCACCGGCCTGCATGGCTACAGGGTCGCGGCCAACCGCGCCCTCGAGAACGTCGATCCGGCCGCCTACGACCTGCTCCTGCTCCCCGGCGGCAAGGCGCCGGCCGCGCTGCGCGAGCACGCCGCCGCCCTCGCCCTCGCGGGGCATTTCTTCGAGGAGAGAAAACCGGTTGCGGCCATCTGCCATGGCCCGCAGATCCTGGCCGCGGCCGACGTGCTCCAGGGCATGCAGGTGACCTGCGTGGCCTCGGTGGCAGCCGAAGTCGAGGCTGCGGGGGCGGATTACGTGGATCGCGAGGTGGTGGTGGATGCCAACCTCATCACCTCGCGCACGCCGGACGATCTGCCGGCCTTCCTGCGCGAGACGATGCGGGCCATCCGCCCCTGAGCGGAAACCCGCCGCGGGCGCCGGGCGCGCGCGGCGGGCCGGGGCTTCAGCCCTTCTTTTCGGTGAAGGGCTTGAGCTGGCCGAAGCCGGTCGGCGAGGTCGGCGCAGCGGTTTTCTCGCAGCTGCCCTTGGGCACCATCTTCCAGGCATCCCCCTGGTAGTCGACCTTCGAGGAACCGGCGCACGAGGTGCCGGGGCCGCCCGCGCAGTCGTTCTTGCCCTTGAGGGCAACGCCGTAGCATTTTTCCTTGTCCGCCGCAGCGCCGTGGTCGCCGTGCTCGGATCCGGCCAGCGCCGGTGCCGCGGCCAGCGTGAGGGCGGTGCCGAAGGCCAGCGCGAGGGCGCCGCCGGCGATCAGGGAGGGTTTCGTGGACTGGCTCATGTCTGCTCCTTGTTGAAATGAAAGGTCGCTCGGACCGCTGCGGCCGAGCCGGGCGGATCGACCGCGCAACGTCAGGGTCGGCGCCGGCCGGCCCGCGCTTTGACCCGGCCGGCCGGCGCGCGTTCCGCACCGGCGCGCGGCGGCAGGCCGGTGTGCTGGGTGAGCGCCGCGCCGCGCGCGGGGGTGGCGTTCTTGCGCCGCGGGCTGTGATAACCCGCGTCCGCCGCCGGCTGCCAGGTGGGGATCAGGTGGTGCTTGCCGTTGCCGATCAGATCCGCCCGGCCCATGGCTTTCAGCGCCTCGCGCAGCAGCGGCCAGTTGGCGGGATCGTGGTAGCGCAGGAAAGCCTTGTGCAGCCGGCGCCGCCGCTCGCCCTTCACGACGTCCACCGACTCGCTGTCCCGGCCCACGCGGCGCAGGGGATTGCGGCCCGAGTGGTACATCGCCGTGGCGGTCGCCATCGG
>PKCW01000306.1 GCA_002862965.1 Pseudomonadota bacterium | reverse complement strand
GGTGGCCTCTTTGCCGATCTCCGGCACCACCTTCGCCCACCCGTCCAGGGTCCCGCCGAGGCCACTTTCAAAAACCACCGTGGCGCCGCCATGGCGGATCAACACGTACTCGACGCGGCGATCATCGACGGTGGCGGTGGTCTTGCCCGGCAACGATGCGCAACCGGCAGTCAGCGTTGCCAGCAAGAACAGAAGTGTTAGCCGGATCATGACCATCATTCCGTTGCACGCAAAAACCGCAAGTTCGAGAGCGCGAGCCCTGACTCCCAAGTGAGGCGTCAGAGCTATGCAACCTTTGAACAAATCCACTCATCCGACCGCATTGCCGAATCGCCGGACATTACCGGTTTCAGCGCCCCGCGCCAATTGCGCCAGCCGCGCCAACGCCGCCTCGACCCGCCCATCCCAGGGGCAGGCGCAGGAGATGCGCACAAAGTTGCGGTACTTCTGTGTGGCCGAGAAGATCGGCCCCGGCGCGATGCTGATGCCTTCGGCGCGGGCGCGGTGGGCGAGTTCGAGGCTGTCCACATGCGGCGCCAGTTCCACCCAGATGACGAAGCCGCCGGCCGGCTGGGTGACGCGGGTGCCGGGCGGGAAGTGGCGGGTCACGGCCTCGATCATGCGGGCGACGGCGCGGGCGTAGCCGCCGCGCACGGCGCGCAGGTGGCGTTCGTAGCCGCCGCCGCGCAGCAGCTCGGCCATGGCCAGTTGCGACACCGTGGGCGTGGCCAGGTTGAGCACGTATTTCAGGTATTCGACCCGCGCCTGATGGCGGCCGGGCAGAATCCAGCCGACGCGCAGGCCCGGTGACAGAGTTTTCGAGAACGACGAGCAGTAGATCACCTCGGCGCCCGTGCCTTCAGCGAGCGCCAGACACGGCGGCGGCCGCTGCGCGCCGAAGCCGAGATCGCCGTAGAGGTCGTCCTCGATCAGCGGCACGCCGTGGCGGCCAAGCAGTTCCAACAGCCCGCGCTTGCGCGCCGCCGACATGCAGTAGCCGAGCGGGTTGCTGAAGCTCGGTGTCGCCACGCAGGCCTTGACCGGCCAGCGTTCGAGCGCGAGTTGCAGCGCCTCCAGCGACAGGCCCTCGACCGGGTCGGTGGGAATTTCCAGCGCCTCCAGTTGCAGGGCTTCGAGCGCCTGCAGCAGGCCGTAGAAGGTGGGCGATTCGATGACTACCACATCGCCGGGCCGGGTCACGGCTTGCAGCGCCAGCACCAGCGCCTCCTGACAGCCGTTGGTGATGACGACCTCGTCCGCGGTCACCGCGCAGTTGGCCTCGACCATGCGCCGGGCGATCTGCCGGCGCAGTTCGGGCAGTCCGGGCGGAAACTCGTAAGTCGCCGCGCGGCTGCGGTGCAGACGCGCGGCGCGCGCCAGCGCCCGCTCGACGGCGCGGGTGGGCAGAAAGCTCGCATCCGGCACCGCCGCGCCGAGCTGCACCAGCCCTTCGACATTGGTGGCCTTGACCAGGCTCAGTACCAGCTCCTGCCCGGTCACCGGGCTTGGCTGCGCGGCGGGGATCGAAGCGGCCGGCGGCAGCACCGCGAGGTTCGGGCGCGGGCGCACGTAGTAGCCCGAACGCGGCCGCGCCTCGATCAGCGCATCGTCCTCCAGCCGCCGGTAGGCGGCGAGCACGGTGGCGATGCTGACGCGGCGCGTGCGGGCGAGCGCGCGCACGCCGGGCAGCCGCTCACCGGCGCCGTAGACGCCCTGGGTGATCTGCTCGCGCAGGTCGGTGGCGAGGCGGTGGTGCAGCAGGTCCATGAGATCCCCGGTACAGATGGCGGTCATGCAAAACGGAACAGACGACGTGGCCGGTTAACTGTACCGCAACAAAAGCGATCTTTTGAATCTGTACTCTTGCGGCGAGCCGATCTAGATTGGGTGCTCGCCACAGGAGCACCTCCATGCCGTCAACGCCGCTTCCGATCGATGCCTTCAGCCGCCGCGCCCATGCCGGCCGTCCGGTTGCCTCCGGCCGGCGCGGCGTGAACGGCGGCCGACGGGCGCCGGCCCACGCGCCACACCCGTCCGTGGCCGCATCGGGAGCCCAGCCATGAGCGCGCTGCTCGACAAACCGGTGCTCGGCGCCCTCGCCATCGCGCTGACCTTCATCGGCACCGTGCCCTATGTCTATTCCACGCTGCGCGGCACAACCCGGCCGCACGTCTTTTCCTGGGTGGCCTGGGCGCTGACCACCACGGTGGTCTTTTTCGCGCAGTTGCAGGGGCAGGGCGGCATCGGTGCCTGGCCGACCGGGGTTTCGGCGCTGCTGACGGGCTGCATCGCCGTGCTGGCGTGGCTGAAGCGCGGCGATGTGGCCATCAGCCGAAGCGACGGATTTTTCTTTGCGGCGTCGCTTTCGTCCCTGCCGCTGTGGTACCTCACGGCCGATCCCTTGTGGGCGATCGTCATCCTGACCACGGTCGACGTGCTCGGCTTCGCGCCCACGGTCCGCAAGGCCTATCACGCGCCGCGTTCGGAGCCGCCGGTCTTTTACGCGATCTTCGCGCTGCGCAACCTCACGGCCATCCTCGCGCTGGAACACCACTCCCTGACCACCGTGCTGTTTCCGGCGGTGCTGGGTCTGGTCTGCCTGTTCATTCTCGGGCTGCTGCTCTGGCGGCGCGCCGTGCTCACACCCATATCCGCGGAGGACTTTTCATGACGACGCTCGCAACCACCGAAACACGCGGGATGCCGGGCGAATCCGCATCGGCTGGCCATGCGCCTGCCGCGCCGGCGATCTGCTGGATGAACGGCCGCCTGATGCCGGCCGCCGAGGCGAGCGTGTCGGTGTTCGACCACGGATTGCTCTATGGCGATGGCGTGTTCGAGGGCATCCGCTTCTACCAGCGCCGCGCCTTCCGGCTGGAGGCGCATCTGGAGCGGCTGGCGCAGTCGGCGCGGGCACTGGCGCTGAGCCTGCCCTGGGATCGGGCTGCGCTGACCCAGGCGGTGGCGGAGACCCTGGCCGCCGCGCCGATGGCGTCCGGTTACCTGCGTCTGGTGGTGACGCGCGGGGAGGGCGCGCTGGGCATCGACCCGCGCAGTTGCCGGCAGCCCAATCTATTCATCATCGCCGACCGGCTCGATGCACTGGTCGAGGCACGCGGGCGCGGCGCGCGGCTGATCATCGCGGCGACGCGGCGGCTCGGCGCCGACGGGCTCGATCCGCGCATCAAGAGCCTCAACTACCTGAACCCGATCCTGGCGCGGCTGGAGGCCAACCGCGCCGGCGCCGACGAGGCGGTGATGCTCAATGCCGCCGGCCGGGTCACCGAGGGCAGCGCCGACAACCTGTTCATCGTGCAGGACGGCCGGCTGCTGACGCCGCCGGCGAGCGACGGCGCGCTGGCCGGCATCACCCGCGCCGTGGTGCTGGAACTGGCGGCGGCGCTCGGCATCGCGGCGCGCGAGCAGCCGCTGACGCCCTACGACCTCTACACCGCGGACGAATGCTTTCTGACCGGCACCGCCGCCGAACTGGTGCCGGTGGCCGATGTCGATGGCCGGCTGCTCGGCCGTTGCCCCGGGCCGCTGTTCACCCGGCTCGACAGGGCCTTTCGAGCGCTGATCGACCGCGAATGCGGGGGACCGCCATGAACACACGGGAGCCCTTGCGGCTTGCCGCCGCCTACAACCGCTGGGTGAACGGGCGCCTCTACGATGCCTGCGCCCGGCTCAGCGACGCCGACTACCGGCGCAATCTGGGGGCGTTCTTCCGCTCGGTGCACGGCACCCTCAACCACCTGCTGCTGGGCGATCTGCTGTGGCTGGGGCGGCTGCAGGGCAGCGCGCCGGCCTTCGCTGCGCTCGATGCCGAACTCCACGGCGATTTCGCGGCGCTCTACCTCGCGCGGATCGAAACCGACGGCGCCCTCTGCGCCGAGGTCGAGGCGCTCGATGCCGAGTCGCTGGCGCAGCCGCTCCACTTCACCAGTCTGGTGACCGGCCGCGTCATGGTGTTGCCGCGCTGGGTGGCATGGACGCAGCTGTTCAACCACCAGCTCCACCACCGCGGCCAGCTGACGGCGCTGCTGAGCCGGCTGGGCGTCGACTACGGCGACATCGACCTGATCCGGATGCCCGGCGCCACCGAGGCCGCCACGCGCTCGCCACAACGAGAAGGAGGACCCCGATGATCGATGCCGCCTTTGCCCAACGTTTCGCCGCCGAGTGGATTGCCGCCTGGAACCGGCACGACCTCGATGCCATCGTCGCCCACTATGCCGACGACTTCGAAATGGCCTCGCCGCTGATCCCGCCACGAGCCGGCGAGCCGTCCGGCCGGCTGCGCGGCAAGACCCGCGTCGGGGCTTATTGGGCACGCGCCCTGACGCCGCCCACGCTCACGGTGCCGCCCCGGTTGCGCTTCGAACCGATCGGCATCCTCACCGGCGTCGACAGCGTGGCATTGCACTACCGCAGCCGACGCGGCCCGGCCGTGGAGGTGTTCGAGTTCGGTCCGGATGGCAAGGTCATCCGCGCCGCCGCCCACTACGCACCCTGAACCAAAGGAGCACCCATGAGCAATGACACATCGCTGGTGGCGCTGCGCGCGGCCGACTGCCCACCGCGGGCGCGACCGTCGAACTACCCGGCCGCGATCCGGGCCTTGCTCGATGCGAAGCTCGCCGGACGCGAAAAGCGCCCGCTCGGCGAGCCGTTCGGCCTGCGCAACTTCGGCGTCAACCTGACGCGCCTGGCACCGGGCGCGATCTCCGCCCTGCGCCATGCCCACGCGCGGCAGGACGAGTTCATCTACGTGCTCGAAGGCACGCCGACGCTGGTCACCGATGCCGGCGAAACGCCGCTGGAGCCGGGCATGTGCGCGGGCTTTCGCGCCGGCTCCGGCGACGCGCACCAGCTCGTGAACCGCAGCGAGGCCGAGGTGCTGTACCTCGAAGTCGGCGACCGCACGCCGGGCGACAGCGCCACCTATCCGGACGATGATCTGGCGGCAACGCTGCTCGACGGCCAGTGGCGCTTCACGCACGCGGACGGCACGCCGTACTGAGCGGCGCAACCCACAGCGCGCACGCACTGGCGACGCCATCGCATTCGCCAGCCTGTACGGGTGGCTGGCGCTGCACGCCATGGACGGCATCGGGCATGCGAGGGGCGGCTAGGGGCGGCTAGGGGCGGCTAGGGGCGGCGAGGGGCGGCGAGGGGCGGCGAGGGGCGGCGAGGGGCGGCGAATGATCGCAACGCCGGTCGCCATTCTGATCAAGTGCCTGGTCGTCACCAATGAATGGACGTACGAGGTATTGCCCATCGACGTCCAGAGCGGCATCTGCGCCAGCCGCGTCATCGACGCCCTGTCAGGGCTGGTGCGCCGGCACGGCGCTCCGCGTCACTGCGGTCGGACCATGGCCCCCGTCAGCCCTTCCGTCCTGAAGCGGCCAGCCTCGAGACGGCGCTGATCAATCCGGCGCCGTGACCAAATGGCACCGCCGGGAACCTGAACGGGAAGTTCCGTGACGCCGGCCTCGGCATGGCGTGGTTTTGGCGCCGGATCGAGGCACGGGCGATCATCGAGACATGGGGGCGTCGCTCCGACGAGGCGCGCCCGCACGACAGCCTAGCCGCTGCGCGCGCGGGGATAGCGGCGAAACGGCGCGTCACCACAAGCCGGAGCCGCTGCCGACCGATATCCATTTGACGGCGGCGCTTGGCGGTGGAGCCGTTCGGCCGCGCGGTCCGGATGAGACCGTTCGCCCCTCTCGTGCCCCTTTGCGGAGAACTCAAATGACGCTGACGGCGCAAGATCGCCCACAGGTTCGGGAATGGATATTCGTCTTCGGCTGCGTCTGGTTTCTGGCCGGATTCATCGGTCCCATGATCGTGGTGCCCAGCGCCAATCAGGGACCGATGGTCGGGATTTTCATCACGGGCCCGCTCGGGGTCGTGACCGGGGCGGTCCTGGGAGGGCTCTCCGTCCTGTCCAAGGCAGAGCCCCGGCTGGCCAGAAGGCTGCTGTACGGACTGGCCGGGGCGGGCGTCATCGCCATCGTCTACTTCGTTACGCCATCACCGCGCAAGGAAGCGGACATCGTCGCCGGGACGCTGGAAGCATGCCGGTCACCCGCAACCCTGCGTGCGGAAACGGTCGCGCGGATGCAGTCCTTTTCCGAGCGGCAGTTCGCATCCTGGGGAAAGCCGAATCCATGGACTCGGGATGCGTGGGAAGAGCGATTCGACGAATTGCTTGCCACCGAGGGCGGCGTGATCCTCACCCTCCACACGACGCGGATCGCGGCAGAGTACCGCGGAAAATCGCGCTGGGACGATGGGCGGATGACCCTGTCCCCCTGGTCCGTCGTCGAACGACGGGACACCTTCTACGTGCCGGGCCCCTCAAGCGATTGCCGGGTACATCCGGTGGGCGCGCCGGTTGGTTACCGGCTCCGCGGGCTCGTCAACATCTGGGAACCCCGGTCCTTGCCGGAATTGATGAATCTGTACCGCGCCGAACCGGCAGCGTTCGATTCAGGGATGCCGGGCGCGGGGCCGATGCCATGATCGGGACGCTGTTGCGGGATCAGGGTCGTGCGGCAGTTCGGTTCGACAGAAAAAAGTCGATGATCGCCGCGCTGGCGTCGAGCTGGTCGCTGGCCTGACCGACCACGAACCGTGGCGCGTATTGCGGACCGCCCGGCCACGTGTGGCCACCGCCCAGTATCGTCAGCAGCACGACCTGCGCGCCGGCACCACAGCCGGGGAAACGGGTGCGCGCGACCTGCGTGCCGTCCGGATCGGCCATTTGCGGCAGCATCTCGACCGGCGATGGCACGGCAGCGCAGCCATTCACGCGTCCCCACAAGGCCACGGTCTCGGGTGCGGAGAGCACGGTCCCGCCCTCGCCGCGCCCGCCGAAATCGACCACCTTGCCACCGCCGTAGGGGATGATCGGATCGGCATCGCCCTCGATCTGCAGCACCGAGACCGCGCGCGCGGGCCGACAATGCGGCGCGAGGTCGGCCGGCATCGGTCCGGCCACGGGCGCGATGGCGCTGATCGCTCCGGCGAGCTCGCAAGCCAGCCGGTGCGTGAACAAGGCACCGTTCGAGATGCCGGTGGCGAACACGCTCCCCCGGTCGATGGGGTAGTTGCGCCCGACTTCCTCGAGGAGCGCCCGCACGAAGGCAACGTCATCGGTCTTGTTCTTGATGGTCGAGCGACCGTCGTTCCAGTGCCGATCGACGCCGTCGGGATAGACGATGACCAGCCCGCGCGCATCGGCGATGGCGTCGAACCGGGTGAGGCGGACCATGCTTTCGGCCGTGCCGCCGCCGCCGTGGAACGCCAGAACCACCGGGAACCCGCCGGCCGGCAGGGTCACGCGCGGCGCATGGACGACATAGCTGCGGTCGATGCCATCGACCCGGATGTGGACCTTGGCGTCATCCGCCCGCCAACGCGCCTCCGCCGCTGAGGTCATGAGCGCCCAGCACAGCGCCATGACGAGTCCGGACAGCAGGCGCGGGGCTGACGACGGCATGGCGGGTTCTCCCCATTGCAAACCGGCAGGAGGCACGATGGGCGCAAGTCATCGGGCCGCGTTGCGCCGCGCCCGGCGGGTCTCGATGCACGGGATCGCCGGGGATGCGATGCGGTCGAAGCGCATGATTTCCGATCGGGTCCGGCATTGCAACCGGGTCACGGCGCGGCGTGGGGGGCAGGTGCGCCGGTCTTTTTTTTTCGGCGAGTCCGGCGACGGCGCGTCCCCGCAGTGGTTGCTGATCAGGGCCGTCGAGGCAGGGCGTAGTCGGCGTAGGATTTTTCCTCGATCAGCGCCGAACCGAGGCGCAGATTGATCTCGCGCTTGAGAGCGGCGCGTCGGTCGTTCTGGTGGTACACGGCGCGGGCCAGCGCGATGAACGCCGCATCGAAGGCCTGCGCCCGCTCCTTGTCGCGGATGTCGTCCTCGACGTCCCACAGCGCCTCGTTGACCGCCTTCAGCGCCACCCGCAGATCGTCGATCGCGACGCCCTGCGCGGCGGCCGATGCGTCCCAGGCCGCCTGCAACTGCGTCAGTTCATGACTCACATTGTGGCGCTTGACGGGATCGGCGATCCGCGCCTGCTTGATTTCGAGGATGGTGATCTTGTCGATCAGCTCGCCGTAGGAGACGGGGATCCGGATTTCACTCATGGGCCATTCCTGAACGCTCGCTCGTGACGGGGCGCGAGTCTAGCGGCGCTCGGTCCCGGGGTAAACCCGCAGCGGTCACGGGCTGGCGCCGGCCGGGGCCGGCTGGCCGCCGATCCGCAGCGACACCTGCGAATCGGGCTTCCAGTGCGCCGCCACCGGCGCGGCGCGGGGATCATCGGGCGCGCCTTCGGCCGAGCCGCCGGTGGAGATGCGGGCGCTGATCCACAGCGTCTCGAGCGCCGAAAGCCGCCGCGTCGGCAGCAGGCTCATGTCGTCGGTCAGCACCAGATCGAGGGGCAGGTCGGCCACGCGCCGGCGCACCGCAGCGACCGGCATGCCGCCTTGGGGGTTGTCCCGGACCACCACGAAAACCGTGGCGTCGGCCGGCAGTGTGGACGCGAGTTCCGGAGCGAGCCCGATCCGCACCGTCGGCCCGGCGGTGGCCGTCGGCGCGGCCGACGCGGGTCCGGCGGCATCCGGCGATTGCCCGATCTGGGTCAGCGTCTCACGCAGGCGTGCCGCGACCGGCGCATCGGGCGCAATCAGCGTCAACAGATGCCGCCAGTGCCGGCCCGCCGTCCCGGCATCGCCGGCCGCCATCGCCGCCACGCCCGCCAGCCACAGGCTTTGCGCGTGATCGGCGTCGATCGCCAGGGCTTCGGCCAGCAAGCCGTTCGCCTCGGCAGACCATTGCGGCGGCTCACTTTGCAGGGCCAGTGCCTGGGCACGCTGGGCGAGCAGATCGGGGTCCCGGGGCTCGAGCGCCAGCGCGCGGCCGAAGGCCTGTGCCGCATCGGCCTGTCGCCCCAGCCCCGCGTACGCCCGGCCGAGCAGAATCCAGCCCTCGCGCTCGTCGGGATGGCTTTCCAGCCGTTGCGCCAGCGTCTGCGCCAGCTTGGTCAGATCGGCCTGCACGGGCGGCGGATCGACCGCGCGCCAGTCGCCCACCCCGGCATAGACGCCCACTGCCAGCAGCGGGACCGCGAGCGCCAAGACGACGGCCGTACGGCGGCGCGGCGCGGATGCCGGGACGGGCGCGTGCACCTGGCCGGCCCAATCGGTGAGCAGGGCCGCCTCCAGTTCCGCGCGGCGCACGCGCGCCTGCTCCGCGTCGATCAACCCTTCGGCCAGTTCGGCGGCGAGCTCGGCCTGCTTGCGCCGGTGGATGGCCAGGAGCGCGTCCCGCTCCTCCTGCACCGGCGCGGCGCCGCGCCACAGCGGCCGGGCCACCAGCAAGGCGGCGACCACCGTCGCGAGCAGGCACGAGGCCGCGAATACAACCGTCGTCATGGTGCCTGGTCCTCATCACCGTCGAGCAAGGCGCGCACGCGCCGCTGCTCATCCGGGCTCAGCGGCGCAGCGGCGCTCATCCCGCGCTGGCGGCGGGCGAGCGCGAGCCAGATGCCCACACCCACCAGCAGCAGCGCGAAAGGCCCGAACCACAGCGCATAGGTGAGGGTCTTGACGGGGGGGCGATAGAGCACGAAATCGCCATAGCGGGCCACCAGGAAGCCCCGAATCCCGGCATCGCTTTCGCCACGCCGGACCAGTTCGGCCACCTCGCGGCGCAGATCGTCGGCGAGCGGCGCTTCGGATTCGGCCAGCGTCTCGTTCTGGCAGACCAGACAGCGCAGTTCGGTGAGCAGTTGCTCGTACCGGTGCTGCTGGGCCGGGTCCTCGAAGCGCTGCGGCGTAATCGCCGCGGCAGGGCCACCGATCACGGCGAGCGCGACCATCAGGATGGCGCCGGCGACCCGCGTCACGGCGCGGCCTCGCCACGGCGCATCCGGTCGATCAGGGGATCGAGCCGTTCGGCGATCACCTGGGGCGTCAGGGGACCGATGTGCTTGTAGCGGA
>PKCW01000112.1 GCA_002862965.1 Pseudomonadota bacterium | reverse complement strand
GCCTGCCCACCCCACCCCCCCACCCATGCACGCCGCAGCGCCAAGGTGGCGATCAAAGCGATCAGGCGCATCCTTTTCTCGCGAAATCCGCGCGTCGTGCGGAATACGCCGACGCTGCTCGACCAGGTGGCGAAGAATTGCGGTACGCGCCTGTCACACGCCCCGGTCCTGCGCGCCCCGCGCACCGGCCGCCCGGCCCCCTGGGTGTCCAAGCCATCATGGCACTCCGGAGTGCAGCTCGAAGCCTCTGCACAGCACGGCATGGACCCGCTCGTCCAGATGCAGGCAGAACAAGCCGGCGCCCTCGACGAAAAAGCGCACCTCGTCCTCACCGTGGGTGTGTTCACTGAGGAACTTCTGCCGCAAGGCAACGCGGTCCGGATGATCCGGATACATGTTGACCACGTCCACGCTCTGATAGCCGGCCTCCGCGACGAGACGATCGATCTCGGGGCGATAGGCGGCCAGAATGTCCGCCTCCTCCGCCCGCTCCGCGAGCGGCGCCGTGGCGGCCCAGCGCCGGAACAGGACGCCGGCTTCGGCCAGGGTGCGGCGGATGGTTTCTCCATCCTCCGTCTCCAGTATCGGCTGGGCGGGGTCGGCGGCGGCATAGACCGTCAGGCGGCTCATGGCGCGATCTCCTGCAGTTGCGGAATGTGATGAAAATCCCGGGCGAGGGGGTGTTCGCTCGTCGTCTCGCCGCCCCGGGCCAGCAGACAGGTCGCAAGCCCCGCAGTTCGCGCCGCGTCGAGTTCGGCCTCGATGTCGGAGAGAAACAGGATTCTCTCGGGCGCGATCGCGATGGCCGCAGCAATGTGACGATAGCTGTCGGCCGCGCGCTTGGCGCCGATGCGGGTGTCGAAATACCCGCTGAAGAGCCCCGTCAGATCGCCGTGGTCGCTGTGACCGAACAGCAAGCGCTGGGCCTCTTCAGACCCGGAGGAGTAGACATAGAGCCGCAAGCCGGCCGCGTGCCAGCGGCGCAGGCCGACGACCGCATCGGGATAGACGTGGCCGGTGAAATCGCCACGTTGATAGCCTTCGCGCCAGATCCAGCCCTGCAGCGTCTTCAGGGGCGTGAGCTTGAGATCCAGTTTGATCCATTCCAGCAGCTGGTCCACGACTTCGGCCTCGCTCGCCTCGGGCCGCCCGCTCTGGATCGCGACATCCCGCAACAGCGCCTGGAGGGCCGGCTCGGCGCGATGGGCCGCGACATGGGCCGGCAGCGCGCGCGCCGCATAGGGAAACAGCACCCGATGCACGAAGCCGATGTCGGTGGTGGTGCCTTCGATGTCCGTGACGACGGCCTCGATCCTCATCGGCGTCCCTCCAGCAAGCGCTCCTGGAGCATGCAGTTCAGCAGAAATTCCCAACCTTCCACGTGGCGTCGCGCCTCGGCCACCGACGCGCCCCAGGCATAGAGGCCATGACCGCGCACCAGCAGCCCATACGGCAGGCCATCCGGCTCCCAGCGCCGGCTGAGCGCGTCTGCCAGCGTCGGGATGTCCTGGGTATTCTCGAACAGCGGCAGGGCCAGCGGCGTCTCGTGGGTGGTCTGGCCACGGATGGCCTTTTGCATCTCATAGCCGACAAAGACGAGGCGCTCGGCCTCGCTGCACCGCGAAAGCACGGTCGCCGGCACGGAATGGGTATGCAGGACGCAGCCGATGCGGTCATCCTGCCGGTAGAGTCGCTGGTGCAACGCGGCCTCGGCCGAAGGCGCCGGTGGCGTCGTCGGCAGCGCTCCGGAAACGGGCACGCGGACGAAGTCGGCGGGCGTCAAGGCGCGCTTGTCACAACCCGAGGCCGTGATGAAAAACCACTCGGCGCCAGCGCGCACGGAAAAGTTGCCGCCCGTGGCCGGGGACAGGCCCTCGGCCGCCAGCGCGGCGACGGTCGGGATAAGCGCATCAAGCGTCTCGGCAAAGCCCATGGCGCCGCTCCGGCGGATCCTGCAAGGCCCGTGATGATACCGCAGCGACAGGTGCGCGTCGTCGATGCGGGCGTGACATCGGCGCGCGCGCCGTGGGGTAGAATCGCGCCTTCGCTCCCCACCGCGAGATGATCATGCGCATCGGCACCCCGCTCACTCCGTCGGCCACCCGCGTGATGCTGCTCGGCGCGGGCGAACTGGGCAAGGAAGTCATCATCGCGCTGCAGCGACTGGGGGTCGAGGTGATCGCCGTGGATCGCTACGCGGATGCGCCGGGCCATGCCCTCGCCCACCGCGCCCATGTGCTGGACATGACCGACGGCGCCGCGCTGCGCGCCCTCATCACGCTGGAACGGCCACACTGGGTGGTCCCGGAAATCGAGGCCATCGCCACCGAAACCCTGCGCGAACTCGAAGCCGAGGGCCTCACGCAAGTCATCCCGACCGCCGAAGCCGCCTGGCTGACCATGCAGCGCGAAGGCATCCGGCGCCTCGCTGCCGAAACCTTGGGCCTGCCCACCTCGCGCTACGCCTTCGCCGACTCCGAAGCCGCGCTCAACGCCGCCATCACGGGCGCGATCGGCCTGCCGTGCGTGGTCAAGCCGGTCATGTCGTCCTCGGGCAAAGGCCAGTCGGTGGTCCGAACGATCGACGAGATGCCCGCCGCCTGGGCCGCCGCGCGCAGCGGCGGGCGGGTGGATCGGGGACGGGTCATCGCCGAGCAATGGATCGCGTTCGACTTCGAGATCACGCTGCTCACCGTGCGGGCGGCCGACGCCGCAGGACACGTGCAAACCCGGTTCTGCGCGCCCATCGGCCATCGCCAGGTCGACGGCGACTATGTCGAGAGCTGGCAACCGCAACCGATGAGCGCGCTGGCGCTGGAGCGGGCGCACGACATCGCCCGTCGGGTCACCGACCGCCTCGGCGGCCGGGGGATCTTCGGGGTGGAGCTGTTCGTGCGCGGCGATGCGGTGTGGTTCAGCGAAGTCAGCCCGCGCCCGCACGACACCGGGCTCGTGACGCTCGCCAGCCAGATGCAGAGCGAGTTCGATCTGCATGCCCGCGCGATCCTGGGACTGCCGGTGGATACCCGGCTGCTGCGCCCTGCTGCCAGCGCCGTGATTTACGGCGGCGTGGATGCGCCCGGGGTCGCCTTCGAGGGCCTCGCGGAAGCGCTCGCGGTGCCGGAAAGCGATCTGCGCCTGTTCGGCAAGCCGGTGTCTTATGTGCGGCGACGCATGGGCGTGGCGCTCGCGCGGGCGGACACCATCGACGAGGCGCGCGCACGGGCCGCCGAAGCGGCGCGGCGGGTGCGCGTCGTCGCCACCTGATCCGCCCGTTCAGCGCTGTGAGCCGGGCGGACTCGGCCGGCTGAGCGCATCGATCTCCCCAGGCTCGAGCGATCGCCAGGCGCCCTTCGGCAGATCACCCAGGGGCAGCGGACCGATGGCGACGCGCACCAGGCGCCGCACTTCGAAACCGCAGGCCGCGAGCAGCCTGCGCAGATGGCGGTTGCGCCCCTCGGTCAAACCCAGCGCCAGCCAGCTGTTCTTGTCTCCTTGACGAAGCAGAGCGGCTGACGCGACCCGCAGCCACTCGCCCTGACAATCCGCGCCGGCCCGCAAGGCCGCCAGCAGCGCCTCGTCCCCCAGGCCGTCGATCTGGACGTGGTAGCGCTTCTCCAGACCGCTTCCGGGCGCAGTCACGCCGGCAGCCCAGGTGTGATCGTTGCTGAACAGCAAGAGTCCTTCGCTGGCCTGATCGAGCCGCCCGACCGGGGCCAGACCCGGCGTGCCGGCTGCCTCCCCGAGCGCCTCGTACACCGTCGGCCGGCCGCGTTCGTCGCGGCGCGTACTGACCAGCCCGCGGGGCTTGTTGAGCATGAGGTAGCGGGGCGCCGAGGCCGTCACGGGATTTCCGTCGATCGTCAGCCGATCCCGGTCCAGCCGCACCCGGCGCAAGGGATCACGCATCACCTGACCGTTCACGGCCACGCGACCCGCGTGGATGGCGGCTTCGGCTTCGGTCCGCGAGCAGATGCCGAGCTTCGACAAGAGCCGCTTTACAGCAAGCGCATCCGTCAATGCGGGCATGGCTGAATCATCCTCATGTCGCAATGCACCAATCAAATTTGATTGGAAATGTCAATGAATGAAATGCACAAACATCTTGACTGACCGTTCAGGCGGGCGTACGGTTACCGATACATGACGCAGATCATGGCTATCCACAATAGTTATTCGACCCCGAGGAGATTTCATCAATGAGTGCCGTAATGCCGTCCAGTCGGGCCGTCCCCGCCGCGACTGAAGCCGCCCCCTCCGCCCGTGGCCCCTGGCTTTTCGCCGTGGGCGTCGGATTGCTCGCCGGATTGCTGTTCGGCGTCTACCGCTGGTATCAGCAGAACTATTCCTTCAGCGTCGGCATGGACTACTTCGAGCCGGAATTCCAAACCTATTGGATGAGCCTGTTCTATGTCCAAATGACGGTGATCCCGTTGGTCGGCGCCATTGCGGTCGCCGTCCTGTGGTTCACGCGGGATCGTAACGTTCTGGCCATCTCGCCGCAGGAAGAACTGAAGCGGTATTACTATGTGCTGACCCTGCTGGCCGTCGCCAGCATCCTGGCGGCCGTGATCTTCGGGCTCTTCGTCGAAGCCGATGCGGCGTGGCATCAGACCACCATCCGCGACACCGACTTCACCCCGACGCACATCGCGCTGTTCTACTTCGCGATCCCGGCGGCTCTGGTCGGCCTGACCTTCGCCTGGACGTGGGTGCACACCCGCCTTCCCCAGTTCACGCAGCGCGTTTCGGTGCCGCTGTCGCTGGTGGTGGCCGGCCCGATCCTGATCATGCCCAACCTGGGCCTGAACGAGTGGGGCCACACCTTCTTCTACGCCGAAGAACTGTTTGCGGCGCCCATTCACTGGGGCTTCGTGGTGCTGGCCTGGGGCATCTACGCGCTTGGCGGCTTCGCGGTTCAGTGCGTGGCCCGCATTGCCGAGCTGACGCGGCTCACCAAGACCCAGACCGCCTGAATCGCCGGCGATCGATCGCTCACTCGAAAGACCGCCGGGGATCCCCGGCGGTCTTTTTTTGTGCGGCGGCAGCAGGCGCTGTGTGATCCGAAGCGAGTCACTGCGGCCATCGATTTTCTCGCACGCCGGCTTGCGCTTTTTCGCACGCGCCAACAGGGCGACCGGCGTGCGCTGGGTTCGGCACCTGAACCGCTCCGGGCATCTGCGTGGCTCTTTGCTTCGCATCGTGCGGTCAGAGGCAGCGCGGCCTGTCGCCGACGCGAAGGCACTTCGGCATCCTAGCGGAATGTTCCCGGCGGGTCGCGGCAGTCTGCGATGGTTGAACTCGTCCACTCAATCCGGCGTGGCCAGTTCGACCGCGTCAAGGTTCGTCCACGAACGCCGGTAAATCACCTCGGCTTCGTACGGTCCGTTGACGGTCTCCGGTGGCGCGCTGTCGCAAAGGGTGGCCGAAGCTGCGGACACCGCGCGCGATGCCGGTCTCGGCCAGACGCTCCGCAACAATGGGGACAGACCGCCGGTTCCGGTGCTTGCCGGGAGAATCGATCGAAAGCGGTTTCTCGGTTTCTCGGTTTGCCGGGTTGTCTACGCCACGCGCCGAGCGGGGTCCCTGTGTATCAACCTCGCCCCGGAAATCGTGTGGCGTTTTTGCAGAGGCTCATGCCGGACGATCGGTTGGTCACCACGCGGGAAATTTCGACACCACATACTCGGATGCCTTCGCGGTCATGTGGCCGTCATCCCAGGCGGTGAGATTTTCACCCGTCGGTTCACCGACGAAGGTCAGGCACCCCTCCGCGGTGCACAGGATCTCGAACGGGGAGATGTAGCCGATCTTCATTGTCTCGGCGAACGTCCTCATGTTCTGATCGACGCTTCCCACGTGATTCTTCAGGTTGTGTCGCGTACGTGTCGCGATTTCAGCTTCGGAACCCCCACGGCGCCAAGCGTCGTAAAGGACCGTCGACGGGAGCGGCTTTCGCCATACGGGGGCCGGCCCGACCAGATCGATTCGCTTGATTCCGAGTTGCTTCAGTTCCTCGAGTGTTTTCGAGAGATTCATCCAGTCGTGGGATAGCCACTGTCCGGCCAGAATGATGCGTCCCGGCTTGCGCTCGCGTATCCAGTTCAGCACAGCCGCATTGTCGTCCTTGCAATGTGGGCTGGTGGCGGGCGACGCACCGAGGATGGGCGGGCAGCGCGCCGCCGTCATTTGAATCAGCGTCAGGCGGGATGGCATGTGGCGCATGATGCCCGGATAGAGGTGGGCGGCGAAGGAATCTCCCCAGAGCAGCACGATGTCGTCGCTTGCTACATTGCCGTCGGGCACGCATTTTTCGAATTCAAGCGCCGTCTGGTCCGGCTCGATGAAGCAGCTTTTCGATCTGAAATAGGCCGTTCTGTCGAAATGAAACGTCGAGACGCCCTGAAGCGCCGCAGGCAGCCGTGACGGAAAGCCATGTCCGTGGTTGATGGCCAGGCCGGACAGGATGACGATCATGCCGGATGCTGCCAGCAGGATCGTGGCGGCGCTTTTGGTCTTCTTGGCAAGGTACTCTCCCGGTCGTTTTTCAGTGAGGACATAGGAAATGTGGCCAAGGAGCGCCGTCAGAACCAGGCACAAGACAACCGTCAGCGGTGTTCTCTCGAATTCGAAGTGACGCAGCGCGATCACGATCGGCCAGTGCCACAGGTAAATGGAGTAAGAACGGGTGCCCAGCCACTGGCAGACGGAATTCGACGTCCAGGGGGAATCGGCGCGGTTGGCCAGCAGGATGGCAGCGGTTCCGCAAACGGGGATCAGCGCCCACAGCCCCGGCCAGCTGCGGGTTTTGTCAAGCGCCAAGGCGGCGATCAGGAGGGCGGCAAGGCCAAGTTTTTCCATCCGCGTCCGATCGAATGCGAGGCGGCTCCGACGGGAGGCGGCCAGATAGACCAATCCGCCCGCCAGCATTTCCCAGGCTCTGCTCGGGAACAGGTAGAAGGCATCGATGGGGCGTTTGAAGGACAGCGCGAGTGAATAGGCGAGGGACAGAAAAAACGCGATGGCGATGACCCGCCACAGAAATCCGATTCTCGGACGTCGCTTCCAGATCGCCACCAGCAAGATGGGGAAGGCGAGATAGAACTGCCATTCGACGGCGAGGGACCAGGTGTGCAGAACCCAGTTTTCCTGGGAAGAGATCGTGAAGTAATCTCCCTTGCGGAACGCATGGTTCGATATGAAGAGCATCGCCTTTGCGATCTGCACGCCGAGTTTTTCATACTCCGAAGGTATGAGAAAAAACCACCCGAAGACGAGCAGGCTTGCGCAGAGGCCGGCGAGAGCGGGAAGGATGCGGCGCGCGCGGGCGACGTAGAAACGGGTGATCGAGAACGGTTCGCCTTCCCTGTCGCTGGTCAGCCCGCCAAGAACGATGCCGGTCATCAGGAAACCGGATATGACGAAAAAGATGTCGACGCCGATGAAGCCACCCCTGAAGAGGGGAATGCCGATGTGATAGAGAACGACCAAGGAAACGGCCCAGGCGCGCAGGCCGTTGATGTCTTTCCGGAATTCCATGGTTTTCATGATCTTGATCGGTTCTTTTGTCGGTGCTTGTGTTCAAGGCCTGAGCGGACGGGTAGCGGGATCAGGTTTCGCCATCGAGCGCCGCGCGCAGCCGGTAGAGCAGGTCCAGCGCCTCGCGCGGGCTCAGGCGGTCGGGGTCCAGCGCGCGCAGCATCGTCAGCGCCTCGGGTTCGGGCGGCGCGAACAGCGGCAGCTGAGGCGAGGCCGCAGTGGGTGGCGGCACGGCGGGCAGCGCTTCGAGCGCTTCCAGGTGGCGCCGGGCGGCGGCGACGACCGGACGCGGGACGCCGGCAAGCGCGGCGACCTGGAGGCCGTAGCTGCGGCTGGCCGGGCCGTCCTGCACCCGGTGCAGGAAGATCAGCGCTTCGCCGTGCTCGGCGACCTGCAGATGCACGTTGGCCACGCCGGCTAGCCCTTGCGCCAGCGCGGTCAGCTCGAAGTAGTGCGTCGCGAACAGCGTGAAGGCAGCGATGCGGGTGGCCAGATCCTCGGCGCAGGCGCGCGCCAGCGCGAGGCCGTCGTAGGTGCCGGTGCCGCGACCGATCTCGTCCATCAGCACCAGGCTGCGCGCCGTGGCGTGGTGCAGGATGTTCGCGGTTTCGGTCATCTCCACCATGAAGGTCGAGCGGCCCGAGGCCAGCTCGTCGGCGGCGCCGATGCGGGTGAAGATGCGGTCCACCGGCCCGATGCGCGCGGCGCGGGCGGGCACGTGGCTGCCCATGTGGGCGAGCAGGACGATCAGCGCCACCTGGCGCATGTAGGTCGACTTGCCGCCCATGTTGGGGCCGGTAATGACGAGCAGCCGCCGCGCCTCGTCCAGGCACAGATCGTTGGGGACGAAGGGTCCGTCCAGTGCCTGTTCGACCACCGGATGGCGGCCGGCTTCGATCTCGATGCGCGCCTCGCCGATCAGCGCAGGCTCGCTCCAGTCGAGCGTCAGGGCCCGTTCGGCGAGGCAGGCAAGCACGTCCAGCGTGGCCAGCGCGGTCACGGTTTCCTGCAGTGCGGCCAGATCGCCGGCGAGTTCCGCCAGCAGCGCCTCGAAGAGCGCCTTCTCCCGCATCAGGGCCCGCTCGCGCGCGCCCAGCACCTGGTCCTCGAAGCGTTTCAGTTCCTCGGTGATGTAGCGCTCGGCGCCCTTGAGCGTCTGGCGCCGAGTGTATTCGGGCGGAATGCGCTCGGCGTGGCTGCGGCCTAGCTCGATGTAGTAGCCGTGCACGCGGTTGTAGCCCACCTTCAGCGTGGCGATGCCGGTGCGTTCACGTTCGCGCCGCTCCAGATCGAGCAGAAAGCCATCGGCGTTTTCCGACAGCGCGCGCAGATGGTCGAGTTCGGCGTCGAAGCCGGTCGCAATCACGCCGCCGTCGCGCAGCAGGGCCGGCGGCTCCGCGACCAGCGCTCGCGCCAGCCGGTCATGGACCGCGCCATGGTCGTGCAACTCGGCGCGCAGTCGGTCCAGCAGCGGGCTGTCCAGTTCCGCGATCAGTGCGCGCAGCTCGGGCAGCCGCGCCAGGCCGGCGCGCAGGGTGGTGAGGTCGCGCGGCCGGGCGGTGGCGAGCGCGACGCGGGTGAGGATGCGCTCCAGATCGCCCATGCCGCGCAAGGATTGCTGCAAGGATTCGCGCTCGAACGCCTCGCGCAGCGCGCTCACGGCCTGATAGCGGCAACGCAGCGCGTGCTGATCGCGCAGCGGACGCTGCATCCAGCGCCGCAGCAACCGGCTGCCCATCGGGGTCTGGGCACGGTCCAGCACCGACGCCAGCGTGTGGTCGCTGCCGCCGCGCAGGTTGGTCTCGAGTTCCAGATTGCGCCGCGTTGCCGCATCGAGCAGCAGGCTGTCCTCGGGCTGCTCGACATGCAGCGCCCGCAGGTGGGGCAGTGCGCCGCGCTGGGTGTCCTCGACATAGCCGAGCAGCGCCCCGGCGGCGGCGATGCCGGCGTCCAGACTCTCGGCCCCGAAGCCGCCGAGGTCATGGGTCCGGAACTGCTGGCAGAGCCGGGTACGCGCCCCGGCGGCGTCGAAATGCCAGACCGGGCGGCGGCGCAGGGCGCGGTGGGCGGCCCATGGCGCGGGCAGGGCGAGGTCCTCGGGGATCAGCAGCTCGGCCGGGCGCAGCCGTTCCAGTTCCGCCAGCCAGTCGGCCTGGTGCGGGGTTTCGAGGACGCAGAACCGCCCGCCGGAGAGATCCAGCCAGGCGAGCGCGTAATGCGTGCCACCTTGGTAGAGCGCGGCGAGCAGGTTGTCGCGGCTCGACTCCAGCAGCCCGTCGTCGGTGACCGTGCCGGGGGTGACGATGCGGCTGACGCTGCGCTCGACCGGTCCCTTGCCCGGCGTGGGCGTGCCGACCTGCTCGCAGATCACCGCCGACTCGCCGAGCTTGAGCAGGCGCGCGAGATAGCTTTCCAGCGTGTGGTGCGGCACGCCGGCCATGGGGATGGGTCTGCCGGCCGATTCGCCGCGGTGGGTGAGCGTGAGATCGAGCAA
>PKCW01000103.1 GCA_002862965.1 Pseudomonadota bacterium | reverse complement strand
ATCGGACCGCCTGCAGCCAAGGCACCGGCCAGGCGCTCGCCCATCTCCTTTTGGAACCGCTCCGCGATTGCGGCCGATCGGGCACGGCGAGGGTCCTCGGCCGCCGCCAGATCCCATGCGACCAGCATCGCCAGCAAGACCAGCAGCCCTTTCATGGGGGTCAACCTCTGAGACGCACGATGCCGAGCAACTTCAGGACGTATTTCTCGTAGACGGGTTCGGGTGTGCCGGTCTTCATCTTGCGCAGAAAATATTTCTCGAAGGCGATCTTGGCCCAATGCACCCACCGGCCCTGCTTCGCCCAGGTGACGTTGCGCGGCGGGATCTGCGGCAACGCCACGAAGGCCAGGCCATCGTCGCCCATGTCGGCCAGGCAGATGGCGTTCCAGGTCGCCCTGTGGCTGGGCTCGCGGCCGTCGATCGCGTCCTTGATGTTGTGTACGAGGGCCGTGACCATCGATTCGATCATGTAACCGGTCTTGGGTGCGCCGGTCGGCACGGGTGTCGCCTCCACCGGCGGGATGGCCACGCAGACGCCGGCTGAATAAATGTTGGGATAGGTCGGGTTGCGCTGATAGTCGTCGATCAGGACAAAACCGCGCGGATTGCACAGTTCCTTGACGGCCGCCACGGCGTCCACGCCCTTGAAGGCAGGGATGAACATGTTGAACTTCGAGGCGATTTCATGCGTTTGAATCGGCTCGCCCCGGCTGTCGTGTTCGGTCACCGTCACCTTGTCCGCCTCGACCGCCGTGACTTTGGCGTTGGTGATCCATTTGATGTGACGCTGGCGCAGCTCGGATTCCATCAGACCTTTCGAATCGCCGACACCGCCCAGGCCCATGTGCCCGATGTAGGGTTCGCTGGTCACGAAAGTCATCGGCACCCGGTCACGCAGCCGTCGACGGCGCAAGTCGGTGTCCAGGATCATGGCGAATTCATAAGCGGGCCCGAAACAGCTCGCCCCTTGCACGGCTCCGATCACCACCGGGCCGGGATTCCGAAGGAAGGCCTCGTACGCGCGCGCGGCCTGTTCGGCATGGGGCGTCGTACAAACGCTGTGGGTGTGACCCGACGGACCAAAGCCGGGGATTTCATCGAAAGCCAGCTTGGGGCCGGTGGCGATGACCAGATAGTCGTAATCGACGGTTTGGCCGTCGGCCAGCGTGAGCCGCTTCACCTGCGGGTTCAGCGCGGTCACCGCCTGGGCGATGAAGCCGATGCCCTTCTTTTCGACGGCCGGCCGAATCGGCACCAGGATCTGTTCGGGCTTGCGCCAGCCGACCGTCACCCAGGGATTGCTGGGCGTGAACTGGAAATGCTCGGCGGCATTGATCAAGGTGACCCGATGCCCGGCGCCCAAGGCATTGCGGAGCTCGTAGGCCGCCGGCATCCCGCCCAACCCGGCCCCCATCACGACGACATGTGCCATTGGAACCTCCTCCTCGCCCCTTGAAGGCCGGATTTGCATCCGGCGATGGAGTTCATTATATTTATCGTGACTCATTTAGCAATATCTAAATTAGAGGATTCATGAATCAGGAACGACCGCTGGATTCTTTGCTACCCACCGCCGCCCAGATGGGGGAGCACGCCCAGGAAGCAGCGGAGCTGATGAAAGCGCTGGCCAATCCCCATCGCCTGCTGATTCTCTGCACACTCGCCGAGGGCGAACTGTCCGTGGGCGGCCTGAATGAACGCATTGCGCTCTCCCAATCCGCGCTGTCCCAGCATTTGGCCGTGCTGCGCAGGGATGGCCTGGTGGCCACGCGGCGCATGTCCCAGACCATTTTTTACCGTGTCACGCCCGGTCCGGCGCTCGACCTGATCCAGGTCTTGCACCGGCATTTTTGTGGGCTGCCGGGATGAAAGGACGCAATGGCATTCCGGCAGCCCCGCCGACCGAAGCGGACGGACGGGCGAGCGTGTTTTTTCTTTTCTCCCGAGGAGACGACGATGACAGTGCGCACCCCCGCTGCGGGCCTCAATATCGATCGCTGGGTCTTGCGCGTTGCTGGCAGCATGGTGCTGTTGTCGCTCGTCCTGTTCCAACTCCACAGTGGATACTGGCTGTGGTTGACGGCTTTCGCCGGCGCCAACCTGCTCCAATCTTCCTTCACGGGGTTTTGTCCGCTGGCAGTGATCCTGCGGCGGCTTGGGGTACCGCCAGGCGCAGCTTTTTGCCGTCACGAATGACGTCGACTGAGCCCTCGGCTCCCATCATCGAGAAACCGCCATGTCAGCCCTAATGCGTTTTGGCCTGCTGTTGACCACGCTGACCTTGCTGCCCGGTGCGGCGTTTGCCGCGCCCCGAGCAGCAGAAACCGCGGCGGGTGCGCCGCTGAACACTTTCATCGTTGAACGGGCCCGGGTCGCGCGGGAGACGGCCTTCGATGGCACGCTTGAAGCCATCGATCAGTCCACGGTGGCGGCCCAGACCAATGGCCGTGTGATCGAGGTGCTCTATGACGTGGGTGACCACGTGGAAAAGGGCGCAATCATCATGCGGCTCACCGGCAACGAGCAACGCGCCAGAACGGTTGCCGCCGAAGCCGCCCTGGCCGAAGTCCGCACGCGCCTGGCCGAAGTGCAGCTCAACCATGGGCGCATCAAGGAGGTGTATGACAAGAAATTGATCGCCAAGGCCGATTACGACAAGGCAGCTGCCGATCTCAGCGCGGCCCGCGCCCGTGTCGACGCTGCCCAGGCGGCGCTCGACCAGGCGCGCGAGGATCTGGGCTATACGGTGGTGCGCGCGCCCTATCCGGGCATCGTCGTGGCACGCCTCGTCCAGATCGGCGAAACAGTCACCCCCGGAAAACCGCTGATGACCGGCGTTTCGCTGGAGCGGCTGCGCGCCTTGGTGGACATTCCCCAGCAACACGTCGGACCTTTGCGCAAACACCGCAAGGCGCGCATTGTCCTCCCGGACGGACGCTCGCTGCCCGCCGAGTCGATCCGCTTCCCGCCTGCCGCCGATCCGCAGACCCATACCTTCCGCGTCCGCGTCGACCTGCCCGCCGGCGACTACGGCGCTTTCCCGGGCATGCTGGTCAAGGTGGCTTTCGTGAGCGGCGAGGAACCGCAGTTGCTGATCCCGACCAGCGCCTTGCTGCGACGCGGCGAACTCACCGGCGCCTATGTGGTGGACGGACAAGGCCGCATCGCCTTGCGTTACCTGCGCGTCGGCACGCCGACTGCCGAACATCGGGTGCCGGTGCTGGCGGGACTCGACGCCGGTGAACGCATCGCGGCCGACCCCATCGCCGCCGCCATCGCCTCCAAGCAGGCCAGCCGCGCCGAGGAAGCCGAATGAACCCTGTCACCCCTCCCCGGCTAGGCCTCTCCGGGCGCATTGCAGCCGCGTTCCTGCGCTCGGAAATCACCCCGCTCCTGGCACTGACCGGTCTCTTGCTCGGCCTGTTCGCGGTCTTGATCACCCCACGCGAAGAAGAGCCGCAGATCGACGTCACCTTCGCCAACGTGTTCATCCCCTACCCCGGCGCTTCAGCGGCGGAGGTCGAATCGCTGGTTACCACCCCGGCCGAGCAGATCGTGTCGGAGATCCAGGGCGTCGAGCACATCTATTCGGCCTCGACTCCCGGCATGGCCGCCCTCACCGTTCAGTTCAAAGTGGGGGAACCGCGAACCGCGGCAATCGTCCGCCTCTACAACGCGTTTTTTTCCAATCAGGACTGGTTGCCGCCCAACGCGGGGGTGGGCCAACCGCTGATCAAACCCAAGGGCATCGATGACGTTCCCATCGCCGCCGGGACACTCTGGAGCGAGAACCCCGCGATCACGGCGGCCGATCTGCTGCGCATCGCGCGCACGGTCGAGACCGAGATCCAGCGCGTGCCGGGCACGCGCGACATCGAGATCATCGGTGGGCCGGAACGGGTGGTGCGCGTGGCCTTCGATCCGTCCCGCCTGGCCGGCTACAACCTCGCGCTGGACGATCTGCGGCGGGCGCTGGCCGCCACCAACGCCTCCAGCGACGCCGGCAGCCTGGTCACTGGCAACAACGAAATCCTGGTCCAGGCGGGCACGTTTCTCACCACGCCGGAAGAGGTGGCCGACCTCGTCGTCGGCGTGCACGACGGCGCACCGGTCTTTCTGCGCGATGTGGCACGGATCGAGGAAGGCCCGGATCAACCCGGCCAGTACGTCACCTACGGCATCGGGCCCGGCCATGGCGATGATGCCGCCATCGGCCGGCGCTATCCGGCCGTGACCCTGGCGGTTTCCAAAAAGCCGGGTGAAAACGCGGTCGACGTCGCCCGCGCCGTGACCGACCGCTTCGAGCAGATGCGCGGCATCTATTTTCCGCAAGGGGTCAACGCGACCATTACCCGCAACTACGGCGAGACCGCCCAGGAAAAGGCGCAGACCCTGATCAAGAAGCTGATCTTCGCCACGCTCTCGGTCGTAGTGCTGGTGTTGATCGCCCTGGGCCGGCGCGAGGCGCTCGTGGTGGGCGCGGCGGTCATCGTGACCCTGGCGCTGACCCTGTTCGCCTCCTGGGCCTGGGGATTCACCCTGAACCGGGTGTCGCTGTTCGCGCTGATCTTTTCCATCGGCATCCTGGTCGACGATGCCATCGTGGTGGTGGAGAACATCCACCGCCATATGGCGATGGGCCAACAGTCCCTGACCGAGGCGATTCCCGCGGCCGTGGACGAGGTCGGCGGTCCGACCATCCTGGCGACCTTCACCGTCATCGCGGCGCTGATGCCCATGGCCTTCGTGAGCGGCCTGATGGGGCCCTACATGCAGCCGATTCCGATCAACGCCTCGACCGGCATGATGATCTCGCTCGCGGTGGCCTTCATCTTCACGCCTTGGCTGTACCGCCGCCTGTTCCCCGAGGTCGCTCCGGTCCATGCCCCGGCCGAACCGGGTGATGATTTCCTGCATCGCCTGTTCCGACGCATCATGACCCCGTTCCTGAGCGAAACTCACGGACGACGCAATCGCTGGACGCTGATCGCCGCCATGCTGCTGCTCATCGGCCTGTCCTTTGCACTGGTCGGTGTGCGCGCCGTGGTCATGAAGATGCTGCCGCTGGACAACAAGAGCGAATTCCAGGTGGTGGTCGACATGCCCGAGGGCACGCCGCTGGAACAGACCCATCGTGTGCTGCAGGCCCTGGCGGATCATCTGGAAACCGTGCCCGAGGTCGCCAACTACCAGCTCTATGCCGGCAGCTCGGCACCGATCAATTTCAACGGACTGGTGCGCCAGTACTACCTGCGCCGCGGGCCGCATCAGGGCGACATCCAGGTCAATCTGCTCGACAAGCATCATCGCGACCGCAGTTCGCATGCGATTGCGCTGGCCGTGCGCCCTCCGCTGGCCGAGATCGGCCGGCGCTTCGGCGCCAACGTGAAAGTGGTCGAGGTGCCACCCGGCCCGCCGGTGATGGCGCCTCTGGTGGCCGAAATCTATGGTCCCGAGTATGCGAGGCAGATGGCGGTCGCCCGGACGGTCCGGCAGGTCTTCGAATCGACGCCCGACGTCGTGGATGTGGACGACACCATCGAGGCTGCGCAGGAGAAGCTGATCGTCGCGGTGGACCGCGCCCGCGCCGCGCGTCTGGGGATTTCCCAGCAGGCCTTGGCGGCCGCGGTGGCGGCGGCGCTGCGCGGGGAGGACATGTCCTATCTGCATGACGAACAGGCCAAGCGGCCGATCCCGATCCGGGTCGAACTGCCACCCGAGACGCGGGATCGGACCGAGGTGTTGGCGAGTCTGCGGCTGCGCTCGGCGGCGGGCACACTGGTGCCGCTGTCGGAAATCGCCACGGTTCAGCGCACCACCCGCCAGCAGACCATCTATCACAAGGATCTTCTGCCGGTGGTCTATGTCACGGGCGATGTGACCGGTGCCACCGACAGCCCGCTCTACGGCCTGGCGGCAATCGCGGCGACGCTGGGCGAAACCCCGATCGAAGGCGCGCCCCTCATCCAGTACCTCACCCGCCAGCCGGACGAGCCCTATCTCTGGAGCCTGAAGTGGGACGGGGAATGGCAGATCACCTACGAGACCTTCCGCGACATGGGCATCGCCTATCTAGGCGGACTGGTGCTGATCTATCTGCTGGTGGTGGCGCAGTTCCGCTCCTACGCCGTGCCGATGCTGATCATGGTGCCGATCCCGCTGACCCTGATCGGCATTCTTCCGGGCCATGCGCTGCTCGGCCAGCACTTCACCGCCCCGTCCATGATCGGCATGATGGCGCTGGCCGGGATCATCGTGCGCAATTCCATCCTGCTGGTGGATTTCATCCAGCAGGAGGTCGGGGCCGGCAAACCGCTGGCGGAGGCCACCATCGCCGCCGCGGCCGTGCGTGCCAAGCCGATCGCGCTCACTGCGCTGGCGGCGATGCTGGGTGGATTCTTCATCCTCGACGATCCCATCTTCGGGGGCCTTGCCGTCTCCCTGATCTTCGGGCTGTTCGTCTCGACCCTGCTCACCCTGATCGTCATTCCGGTGCTCTACTACCAGTATCAGTGGCGCCGCGTGTAAAGGCATGCAAGACGGTCGCGCGCCGGCAGGAACGGGCCGCGCGCGCGAGTCCCCGAGCGGCGGTGCATCGCTGGCGCGCGGCACCGCCCCGGGAGGCGCTCAGCGCCGCGACCAGAACATCCGGCCGATCAGGTTGTCCTTCACGCCGAACTGGTGCCAGAGGGCGCCGGCGGCATGTGCCCCTGCCAGGACGAGCAAGGCCGGCCAGAACACCGTCTCATGGACTTCGGCAAACCATTCCGCCCAGGCCGGATCTGCTTCGCTCACCCACTGCGGCAGCGAAAACAGCCCCGCGAAGGTGACGTCGCGTTGGGCGAACTGCCGCGCGGCCATGCCGAACACCGGCATCGCCAGCAGGACGAGGTACAGGCCCGCCTGCACCGCGGACGCGAAGCGGCGTTGCCACGCCGGCATCGCCACCTGCGGCGCCGCATGAATCGCGCGCCATCCCAGCCGGAACACCGTCAGCAACCAGATCGCGAGGCCGAAGGTGACGTGGCGGTCCATCCACAGCGCGCGTTCGGCGCTGCCCTTGGGATATTCGCCATGGGTTTCCACCGCCCACCAGGCTGCAATGATCAGCGCCAGCGTGAGCCAGTGGCAGATGCGGATCACCGCATCCCATTGTGGGTTTCGATTCGTGGTCATATGCCTCTCCCGGTGATCGATACGTCTCAGTTTTCGTTCGCCAACTTAACAGAGGCTTACTCTAACCATTTAGACCGGGAGAAGCCGCAGCCTCCGGTCTGAGCGGTCACGGTCGGACGTCATGGCAGATCGCCGATTGCGGCATCCGTGGCGGGTATAATCCCCGCTGTTTTCCGCCCGCCGCCTGCATGGAGCGCCTGTGAACGATTCCCCTCCCCTCGCCGGCCGCGTGGTCTCCGGCATGCGCCCCTCCGGCGCGCTGCATCTGGGCCACTTCCACGGCGTCCTCAAGAACTGGCTGGCCCTGCAGCAGGAGGCCGACTGCCTGTTCTTCGCGGCGGACTGGCACGCGCTGACCACGCACTACGAAAACCCGGGCCAGATCGGCGAGCTGACCCTGGAGATGGTCATCGACTGGCTGGCGGTCGGCATCGATCCCGAGCGCGCCACGATCTTCGTCCAGTCCCACGTGCCGGAGCACGCCGAGCTGCATCTGTTGCTCTCGATGATCACGCCCCTGGGCTGGCTGGAGCGGGTGCCCACCTACAAAGACCAGCAGGAAAAACTGAAGGAACGCGATCTGGCCACCTACGGCTTTCTGGGCTATCCGGTGCTGCAGAGCGCCGACATCCTCATCTATCACGGCAGCCGCGTGCCGGTGGGCGAAGACCAGGTGGCGCACGTGGAGCTCACCCGCGAGATCGCCCGCCGCTTCAACCACCTGTTCGGCCGCGAGCCGGATCTCGCCGCGCACGTGCACGCCATCCTGCAGCGCCTGGAGCCGGCAGCCGTGGCGCGGTTCCAGACCCTGCGCCAGCGTCACCAGGAACAGGGCGATGCCGAGGCGCTGGCCGCCGCGCGCCAGTGGATCGACGGGCTTGCGGCGCTTGCCGCCATCGATCGCGACCGGCTGGGCGCCCATCTCGAAGGCGGCGCGCGTCAGATCCTCACCGAACCCGCGGCCCTGCTCACCCGTTCTCCCCGCCTGCCCGGCATGGACGGCCAGAAGATGTCCAAGTCCTACGGCAACACCATCGCCCTGCGCGAGCCGCTGGATCAGGTGGCGCAGAAGCTGCGCACCATGCCGACCGACCCCGCCCGCGTGCGCCGCGCCGATCCGGGCGAACCGACCCGCTGCCCGGTCTGGTCGCTGCACCAGGTCTATTCCGACGCGACGACCCAGTCCTGGGTGAAGGACGGTTGCCGCAGCGCCGGCATCGGCTGCGTGGAATGCAAAAAGCCGCTCATGGAAGCCGTCACCGCCGAACTCGCGCCCATCCAGGCCAGGGCGCAGGAACTCGGCGCCGATCGCGGGCAGGTCGAGGCCATCCTCGCCACGGGCGCCGAGAAGGCCCGCGCGCTGGCCGGTGAGACGATGGGCGAGGTGCGTCGCGTGATGGGGCTGCGCGCGCCTTGAGCGCCGTGGCGGAGCTGCCGGAGGCTGGTCTCGCTCCCTCCGCCGAGGGCCTCGAGGCGCGCATCCGGGTGCGCGGCGCGCCGCTGGAACGCCTGCCGCGCGATCTCTACATCCCGCCCGATGCGCTCGAGGTGGTGCTGGAGAGCTTCGAGGGGCCGCTGGATCTGCTGCTCTACCTCATCCGGCGCCAGAACCTCGACATCCTCGACATCCCCGTGGCCGAGATCACCCGCCAGTACATGGGCTACATCGACCTCTTGCAGTCGCTGCGTCTGGAGCTGGCGGCCGAGTACCTGCTCATGGCTGCCTGGCTGGCGGAAATCAAATCGCGCCTGCTCCTGCCCCGGCCGGCCGTCGCGAATGACGAGGAGCCCGACGATCCACGCGCCGAGCTGGTGCGCCGGCTGCAGGAGTACGCCCGCATCCGCAGCGCGGCCGATCGGCTCGATGCCCTGCCGCGGCTCGAGCGGGATCTCTACCCGGTGGCGGCGGCCGTGCCCGATGGCCCGGTGGCGCGCCCGCTGCCGCAGGTGGCCGCGCGGGACCTCGCCGTGGCCTTCGCAGCGCTGCTGGCGCGCAGCGCGCTCTTCACCCACCACACGATCAAGGGCGAGTCCCTGTCGGTGCGCGCGCGCATGTTGGCGATCCTGATGCGGCTCGGCGCGGCCGTCTCCCCGCTTCCGCTGCACGCCGTGTGCGCGCCCGGGGAAGGCCGGCTCGGCATCGTGGTCAGCTTCATGGCCGTGCTGGAGCTGGCGCGCGAAGGTCGCGTGCAGATCCGGCAGGACGATCCGGGCGCCGAGTTGCTGCTGTCCATGAACGCCGGCCCCGACCACGCATGAGCGCAGACGACGCGCGCGCCGAGCAGGTCCGCATCCTGGAGGCGGCGCTCGCCGCAGCCGGCGAGCCGGTTGCCGCCCCGCGGCTGGCGGGTCTGTTCCGGCCGGAGCCCTTGAGCGCCGCCGACCTCGAGGCTGCGCTGGACGAGCTGGCGCAACGCTACCAAGGCAGCGCCCTGGAACTGGTGCAGGTCGCCGGCGGCTGGCGGCTCCAGGTTCGAGCGGCCTACGCCGCGCACGTGCAGCGCCTGCAGCCCGAGCGGCCGGCGCGCTATTCCCGCGCGGTGATGGAAACCCTGGCCCTGATCGCCTATCGTCAGCCGATCACGCGCGCCGAGATCGAAGCCGTGCGCGGCGTCGCCGTCAGCACCAACATCCTGCGCACCCTCGTCGAGCGCGGCTGGATCTGCGAGGTGGGCCGCCTCGAACGACCCGGCCGGCCGGCGCTCTATGGCACCACACCGGCCTTTCTGGCCGATCTGAACCTGCGCGAGCTGGCCGAGTTGCCGCCCCTGCCCGCGGCGGCCGAAGTCGATCCGGCCGCCGCAACCCTTTCCACGGAGACCCCTCATGAGACCCACACGCCCGCGGCGGACCCGCA
>PKCW01000067.1 GCA_002862965.1 Pseudomonadota bacterium | reverse complement strand
AAGCGGCCCCTCGACACCCTGCTGGCCACCTGGGGGCTCAGCCTGATCATGCAGCAGACCTTCCGTTCCGCCTTTGGCGCCCGCGAGGTCAGCCCCACCCTGCCCGGCTGGCTGCTGGGATCGCTGTCGCTGACGGACAGCATCGAAATCCCTATCAACGGCCTGGTCGTGATGGGCCTGACCATCGTGACCACTGCGGCCGTGTTCCTGTTCATGTTTCGCTCGCGCTGGGGACTGCGGGTCCGCGCCACGGTCCAGAACCGCGTCATGAGCGGCTGCGTGGGCATCGACACGACCCGCGTCGACCGCATGACCTTTGCCATCGGCTGCGGGACGGCCGGCATCGCCGGCGCCGCCTTCACCACCATCGCCTCCACCGGCCCCACCAGCGGCTCGCTCTACATCGTCGACACCTTCCTCGTGGTGGTGTTCGGCGGCGCGGCCAGCCTGCTCGGCACCATCGCCTCGGCCTTCACCATCGCACAGGCCCAGTCGATCCTGGAGTTCTTCTCCAGCGGTTCGATGGCCAAGGTCATCACGCTGCTCGCCGTCGTCATCATTCTCATGCTGCGCCCGCAGGGCCTGTTCAACCTGCGCATCCGGCGCTGATCGCGCCTCGGGAGACCATTGCTCATGAATCAAGCGGTGAACAAACTGTTCGGCGGCCTCTCCGGGCTGGTGGGCTTCCTGCTGCTCGCGGGGCTGATCCTGATCGTCCTGCCCGGCGTTCTGGACGGCTTCCGCCTCAATCTGGTGGGCAAATACCTCACCTATGCCTTCGTGGCCGTGAGCCTGGTGCTGTGCTGGGGCTACGGCGGCATCCTGAGCCTGGGTCAGGGGATCTTCTTCGGCCTGGGCGGCTATTGCATGGCCATGTTCCTGAAACTCGAGGCCTCCAGCCCGGCCAACACGGCCATCCAGACCACGCCGGGCATCCCCGACTTCATGGACTGGAACCAGATCACCGCGCTGCCATGGTTCTGGAAGCCCTTCTACAGCCTGCCGCTCACGCTGATCGCCATCGTCGCCCTGCCGACCCTCTTCGCCTGGCTGATCAGTTTCGCCCTTTTCAAGCGCCGGGTCGGCGGCGTGTACTTTTCCATCATCACCCAGGCCATCGCCTCCATCCTGACCATCCTCATCGTCGGCCAGCAGGGCTATACGGGCGGGATCAACGGCATCACCGATCTGCGCACCCTGCTCGGCTGGGACATCCGCACCGACGAGGCCAAGTGGGTGCTGTACTTCGTCACCTGCGCGCTGCTGCTGGGCGTCATCGTCCTGTCGCGGCTGATCCTGACCAGCAAGCTGGGGCTGCTGCTGGTGGCCCTGCGCGATCAGGAGGATCGCGTGCGCTTCTCGGGCTACGACGTCGCCAACATCAAGATCTTCATCTTCTGCGTCGCGGCCGCGATCTCGGCCATCGGCGGCGCCATGTTCACCCTGCAGGTCGGCTTCATGTCCCCCTCCTTCGTCGGCGTGGTGCCGTCGATCGAACTGGTGATCTTCGCCGCCGTCGGCGGACGTTACTCGCTGATCGGCGCGGTCTATGGCGCCCTGCTGGTCAATGCCGCGAAAACGATGTTCTCCGAATCCTTCCCGGAACTGTGGCTCTATCTGATGGGTGGGCTGTTCATCGCGGCCGTGCTGCTGTTTCCCCGTGGCATCGCCGGGCTGGTCGAGCGCTACGGGCCGCCGGCGATGGCCGCCATCGGCAAGCGTCTTCCCGTTCCTGCCCTGCGGCGCGGCGCCCCCGCCGTGCGTTCGGCCAAGTGAGGAGACCGGCCATGACCACCAACCCGAGCACCGCCTCCAACACCGACTTTCTGCTGGCGATCGAAGACCTGACCGTGTCCTTCGACGGCTTCAAGGCCGTCAACGGCCTGAACCTCTACGTGGATCGCGAGGAGATCCGCGTCATCATCGGCCCCAACGGCGCCGGCAAGACCACCGTGCTGGACCTCATCTGCGGCAAGACCCGCGCCACCAGCGGGTCGATCCGCTTTCACAACCGCGAACTGACCCGGCTGGCGGAGCACGAAATCGTCTGGGCCGGGGTCGGCCGGAAATTCCAGAATCCGGCCATCTACGAGAACCTGACCGTGGCCGAAAACCTCGTCGTCTCCTATCCCAAGGGGCGCAGCGTCTTCGGCAGCCTCGGCTTTCGCCGGGACGCGACCGTCCAGACGCGGGTCGAGGAAGTCGCCGAGGCCGTGTTCCTGCAAGACCGCCTGGACGAGCCGGCGGGCATCCTCAGCCACGGCCAGAAGCAGTGGCTGGAGATCGGCATGCTGCTGATCCAGGAACCGGAGCTGATCATGCTGGACGAGCCGGTGGCCGGCATGAGCGTGCGCGAACGCCAGCAGACCGGCGAATTGCTGGCCCGCATTTGCCAGGGCCGTTCCATGCTGATCATCGAGCACGACATGGACTTCGTGCGCAGCATCGCCCACAAGGTCACGGTGATGCACCAGGGCAAGATCCTGGTCGAGGGCTCCATGGACAAGGTGCACGACGACCCGCGCGTCAAGGAAGTCTATCTGGGCCATTGACCGGCAGGCCAACGCCATCCGACGAGGAATCAGCCATGTTCGAAGTGGATCGACTGTGTGTCAGCTACGGCCAGAGCCAAGTGGTCAACGAGGTCAGTTTCCAGGCCGCGCCGAATGAAACCGTGGCGCTCATGGGACGCAACGGCATGGGCAAATCGACGCTGTTCAAGGCGCTGATGGGGGTGCTGCCGACGCGCAGCGGCGCGATCCGGCTGGAGGGCACCGAACTGGCCGGTCTGCCCAGCCATCGGCGCGTGCAGCGGGGCATGGCCTATGTCCCGCAGGGCCGCATGATCTTCCCGGCGCTGACGGTGATGGAGAACATCCAGACCGGGCTGGAGAAAAGCGGCACCAACCGCGTGCCCGATGAGCTGTTCGAGCTGTTCCCGGTCCTGTTCGAGATGCGCCACCGCAAGGGCGGCAACCTCTCCGGGGGTCAGCAGCAGCAGCTGGCCATCGCTCGGGCGCTGGCGACCGATCCCGCGGTGCTGCTGCTCGACGAGCCGACCGAAGGCATCCAGCCCTCGATCATCAAGGAGATCGCGCAGGCGTTGAACGAAATCCGCAAGCTGCGCCGCATCACGCTGATCGTCTCCGAGCAGGTGCTGAGCTTCGCGCTGGCCGTGGCCGACCGCATCCTGGTGCTGGAGCGCGGCCGCATCATCCACGAGGATCGCCGCGAGGACGCCGACGTCGCCAAGATCACCGGCTATCTGTCGGTCTGAGCGATCAGTAGCCCGAGCAGATGGGATAGCGGCGGTCGCGGCCGAAGGCGCGGCGGGTGATCTTGACGCCGGGCGGGGCCTGGCGGCGCTTGTATTCGGCCTGCTTGACCATGCGCCCGACCTGCCGCACGGTGGCCTCGTCGAAGCCGCGTGCGACGATCTCGGAGAGCGGCAGGTCCTGCTCCACGTAGAGCTCCAGAATGGCGTCGAGCACGTCGTAGGGCGGCAAAGAATCGCTGTCTTTCTGGTCCGGGCGCAGCTCGGCCGAAGGCGGCCGGTCGATCACGCGCTGCGGAATCACCGGCGCCAGCAGGTTGCGGTACCGGCACAAGCGGTAGACCAGCATCTTGCTCACGTCTTTCAGCGGCGCGAAGCCGCCCACCATGTCGCCGTAGAGCGTGGAATAGCCGACCGCCATCTCGCTCTTGTTGCCGGTGGTGAGCACCATGCGCCCGGTCTTGTTGGAGATGGCCATCAGCAGCACGCCGCGGATGCGCGCCTGCAGATTTTCCTCGGTCACGTCCTCGGGCAGATCGCGGAACACCGGCGCCAGCGTCTCCTTGAACGCCGCCTGCGGTTTCTCGATCGGCAGCACCACCGACTCCACGCCCATCGTGCGGGCCTGCGCCTGGGCATCCTCGACGCTGATGTCCGCCGTGTAGCGCGAGGGCATCAGCACCGCCATCACCCGCTCGGCGCCGAGGGCATCGACCGAAATCGCCAGCGTGAGCGCCGAATCGATGCCGCCCGAGAGTCCCAGCACCACGCCGCGGAAACGCTGGCGGTTGACGTAGTCCTGCACCCCCTGCACCAAAGCCTTGTAGACCGCGGCCTCGAGGCCCAGGGGTTCGGCCACGGGCCCGGCCACCTGCGGCTGGCCGGCCGCGTCGAAATCGACGGCAAACAGCCCCTCGGCGAAGGCCGGCGCGCGATACACGATGCGTCCTTCGGCGCCGCAGACCAGCGATTCGCCGTCGAACACCAGCTCGTCCTGCCCGCCGATGAGGTTGACGTAGACGATGGGCAGGCCGGTTTCGGTCGCCCGGTGCGCCAGTTCGAAGCTGCGTTCCACGCCCTTGTTGACGTGAAACGGCGAGGCGTTGATGTTGAGCAGCACCTGCGCGCCCGCCGCCGCGGCCTGGGCGGCCGGCTCCGGCCCCCAGATGTCCTCGCAGATGGTCACGCCCAGCTTCAGGCCCGCGCACTCGAACACGCACGGCGCGTCGCCCGCGAGAAAATAGCGCTTTTCGTCGAACACGCTGTAGTTGGGCAGGCGGTGCTTGCGATAACGCGCCACCACCGCCCCGTCCCGGATCACGCAGGCCGCGTTGTAGATGCCCTCCGGCGCATATTCCGGATAGCCGAACAGGACCGGCACCGGCAGCCGCTCGCGGGCGAGGCGCTCGAAGGCCTCGTCCACGCGGATGCGCAGCCCGCGCCGCCAGAGCAGATCCTCTGGCGGATAGCCCGTCAGCGCCAGCTCGGGAAACACCACCAGATCCGGGGCGAAGCGTTCATGCGCCTCGCGCGTCGCCTCGATCAGCCGCGTGGTGTTCCCTGCCACGTCCCCGACCCAGAAATCGAGCTGGGCCATGACGATCCGGGCCATGCGCGCCTCCCGTCAGTTCACGCCGAGCAACTGGGCCATGCGATCGCCGAGCTGCGCCGGCGAGCGCACGGTGGCGACCCCGGCCGCCTCCAGCGCCGCATACTTGCCTTCGGCCGTGCCCTTGCCGCCGGTGATGATGGCGCCGGCATGGCCCATGCGCTTGCCCGACGGCGCCGTCACGCCGGCGATGTAGCTCACCACCGGCTTGCTGACGTGCGCCTGGATGAAGGCCGCGGCGTCTTCTTCCTCGCCACCGCCGATCTCGCCGACCATGATGATGCCCTCGGTCTGCGGATCGTCCTGAAACAGGCGCAGGCAGTCGACGAAGTTCATGCCGTGCACCGGGTCGCCGCCGATGCCGACGCAGGTGGACTGACCCAGCCCGCGCCGCGTGGTCTGGAACACGGCCTCATAGGTCAGGGTGCCGGAACGCGAGACGATGCCGACCTTGCCGGGTGAATGGATCATGCCGGGCATGATGCCGATCTTGCAGGCGCCGGGGGTGATGATGCCGGGACAGTTGGGACCGATCAGGCGCGCGCTGCTGCCGCGCAGGGTCGCCTTGACCTTGATCATGTCCTGCACCGGGATGTGTTCGGTGATGCAGACGATGATCCGGATGCCGGCATCGAAGGCCTCCAGGATCGCATCGGCGGCATAGGGCGCCGGCACGTAGATCATGCTCGCCTCCGCGCCCGTCGCCGCCACTGCGTCATGCACGGTGTCGAACACCGGCAGGTCCAGATGCCGCTGTCCACCGCGACCGGGCGTCACGCCGCCCACCAGCCGCGTGCCATAGGCCAGCGCCTGTTCGGAATGGAAGGTCCCCTGCTTGCCGGTGAAGCCCTGGCAAATCACGCGGGTGTTCTCGTCGACCAGAATGCTCATCGATGCGCTCCTCAAGCCTTCGCCGCTGCAACGGCCTTGCGGGCCGCGTCGTCCAGATCCTCGGCCGTGATGATGGCGAGGCCACTTTCGGCCAGCAGGGCCTTGCCGCGCTCGACGTTGGTGCCCTCCAGCCGCACCACCACCGGCAGCTTCAGCCCGACCTCCTTCACCGCGGCGATGATGCCTTCGGCGATGAGGTCGCAGCGCACGATGCCGCCGAAGATATTGACCAGGATCGCCCGCACCTTGGGGTCGGCGGTGATGAGCTTGAAGGCCGCCGTCACGCGCTCGGCGGTGGTGCCGCCGCCGACGTCGAGGAAATTGGCCGGTGTGCCGCCGTAGAGCTGGATCACGTCCATGGTCGCCATAGCCAGCCCGGCGCCGTTGACCATGCAGCCGATCTCGCCCTCGAGGCTGACGTAGTTGAGGTGATGCGCCGCCGCCTCATGCTCGCGGGCGTCCTCCTGGCTGGCGTCCTCCCAGTCGGCGAGGCGCTTCTGCCGGAACAGCGCGTTGTCGTCGAGATTGATCTTGCCGTCGAGCGCGACCAGCCGACCCTCGTTCGTGACGATCAGCGGGTTGATCTCCATCAGGCTGGCGTCGCTCGCCACGTAGAGCCGGAACAGGCCTTCAGCGATGGCGACGAACTGGGGAATCTCGTCCCCCGAAAGCCCCATCCCGAAAGCCAGCCGCCGCGCCTGATAGGCCGAGAAGCCCTGCGCCGGCGGGACGGTGACGGTGATGATCTTCTCGGGCGTGGTCGCGGCGACCTCCTCGATGTCCATGCCACCCGCGGCCGAAGCCATGAACACCACGCTCTCGGTCGCCCGGTCGGTGAGCAGGCTCACATAGAGCTCGCGCGCGATGCTGCCGGCCTTTTCCACCAGCACGGTCTGGACCGGCAAGCCCTTGGCATCGGTCTGGTGGGTCACGATCCGGGTGCCCAGCATGCCCTGCGCCGCGACGGCCGCCGCCTCCGGGCTCTCGACGAGCTTCACGCCGCCCGCCTTGCCGCGCCCGCCGGCGTGAACCTGGGCCTTGACCACCCAGCGGCCGCCGCCCAGCGCCTGGGCCGCAGCACTGGCCGCCTCGGGGGTCACCGCCGGCCGGCCCTCGGGGACGGGTATGCCGAACTCGGCAAACAACTGCTTGGCCTGGTATTCATGCAGATTCATGAGGCGGGACCCTCCCTTCGGGGCACTGCGGCAAATTGGCGGCGTTGTATTGTCCTCCACTTGGTCGGGACCGCCAAGGCCATGAACAATGTCAATGAAGACCGCTTCGGGTCCGATTCTTGCTTTGGGGCGGACGAGATTGCAGGCGTCAAATTGCCGTGTGGAGCCGCCATCCGATGTCGTCGACCCCCCTGACCGAATCCGCGCTGGCCACGGGCGCCTGGCCGCGTTTCCAGCCGCTCACCGCGCCGGAAGGCCCCGCGCGGCGACTGCTGGTGCTGCTGGCGCTGTTCCGCATGAGTTTTGCCGCGCTGCTGCTGGGCCTCTCCGGCCTGCAACTGGATACCGGCCTGCATCAACTGTCGAACGCCCCTTTCCCGGCGCTGCTGCTGGCCCAGATTGCCCTGGGCGGTTTCTGGCTGTTCACGCTCGCGGGCCGGCGCTTCGGACTCGCCGCGCAGTCCTGGCTGCAACTGGGCCCTGATCTGCCCTGGATCTGCATCCTCATCTGGGCAACCGGCGGGCTGGGCAGTGGACTCGGGCTGGTGCTGCTGCTCTCCTGCGTCGGCGCGGGGCTGGTGATGCCGCGCCGCGCCGCACTGACCTACGGCGCGCTGGCGAGCCTGCACATCCTCGGCTTTGCGGCTCTGGCGGCCATGAGCGGCGAGGCGGTCACCTGGCCGCATGTCGGACTTCTGGGCGCCGCCGCATTCGCGTCGACCTGGGGCGTCAACGTTCTGACGCGCCGCGCCGACGACAGCGCCCAGGTCGCCTATCGGGCCAGCCGGGAACTGGACGATCTCGCCCGGCTCAACGAGGTGATCATCGAGCGGCTGCACCACGGCCTGCTGGTCGTCAGTCCGCGCGGCCGGGTGCGCCTGGCCAATGCCCAGGCCCAGCAGCTTCTGGGTCCCGCCCCCCAAGGGGCGCTTCTGGGCGAGTTTGCACCCGATCTCGAGGCGCGCTGGATCGCCTGGCGACTGGGGCGCGACGACGAACGTCCGGGCCTGAACTGCGCCGGCGACCGGGAATGCGCGCTGCACTTCGCCCCGCTCGGCGAGGAAGGCGCCGTCACGCTGATCATCCTCGAGGACCTGGGCGAAGCGAAGGCGCGCATGCAGGAACTGAAGCTCTCGGCGCTCGGCCGGCTCACGGCCGGGATCGCGCACGAAATCCGCAATCCGCTCTCGGCGATCAGCCACGCCGGCGCCTTGCTGGGCGAGTCGGACCTGAATCCGCAGGACCGGCAGTTGGTCGCCATGGTGTGCCACCACGCCACCCGCATCAACGCCATCGTCACCGACATCCTGCAGCTCTCGCGGCAACGCCCGTCGGCGCCGGAAAGCCTGCATCTCGGCGCGTGGCTGGACACCTTCCTGAGCCACTATCGGACCGGCCTCGACCCGCAGACCGAGCGCATCGACCTGCGTTGCCGGGAGCAGCACGTCGACGTGCGCATGGATCCCGGCCACCTGTCGCAGGTGTTGACCAACCTTCTGGACAATGCCCGCCATCACGGCCGCGCCTTGAGCGGACCTTCGATCGTTACCATCACCTGCGAAAGATTCCCCGCCGGCGGCCGAATTCATTTGCAGGTCACGGACAACGGGCCCGGCATTCCCGCCGACGCCGCCGCACGGCTGTTCGAACCGTTTTTCACCACCAGCCGCAGCGGCACCGGACTGGGCCTCTATCTGTCGCGGGAACTGTGCGAGTTCAACGGCGCGAGCCTCGTCCATCTGCCCCACGACGGCGGATGCCGGTTCCGGATCTCCCTTCCCCTCGCCGAGCGCAAAAAGGACTGATCATGCAGGAGCAACACCCGACCGTACTGTTGGTCGACGACGAACCCGACATCCTGACCCTGCTGGAGCTCACCCTGGACCGCATGGGCCTCGGCTGCCACAAGGCCGCGACCCTGGCGGACGCGCGGCTGTTGCTCACGCGCAACCGCTATGCCCTGTGCCTGACGGACATGCGGCTGCCCGACGGCAACGGCATCGACCTGGTGCGCGAGATCGCGACCTTCGGCACGCAGCTGCCGGTGGCGGTCATCACCGCGCACGGCAACGTGGAGTCGGCCGTCGAGGCGCTCAAGGCCGGCGCCTACGATTTCGTCTCCAAGCCGGTCGATCTGGGCATCCTGCGCACCCTGGTCGCCGCCGCGGTCAAATGCAGCACCTCGCCGCGACCGGACCGGCGCACGCGCCACATCCTGCTGGGCGATTCCGAACCCATGCGCCGGTTGCGCGGCATGATCGCCAAGGTCTCCAGCAGCCAGGCGCCGATCTACATCGCCGGCGAGTCCGGCACCGGCAAGGAACTGGTCGCCCGGCTCATCCACGCCCAGAGCAACCGCAACGAGAGCCCCTTCGTCCCCGTCAACTGCGGCGCCCTGCCCGCCGAGTTGATGGAAAGCGAGCTGTTCGGCCACAAGAAGGGCAGCTTCACCGGCGCGGTCACCGACAATGCCGGCATGTTCCGTTCGGCCAGCGGCGGCACGCTGTTTCTGGACGAGGTCGCCGAACTGCCGCTGCCGATGCAGGTCAAGCTGCTGCGCGCCATTCAGGAACGGGCCGTGCGCCCCGTCGGGGAGAGCCGCGAGGTTCCGGTCGACGTGCGCCTGCTCTCGGCCACGCACAAGCCGCTGCAACAGATGCTGCAGACCGGCGCGTTCCGCCAGGACCTCTACTACCGCATCAACGTCATCGAACTGCGGGTGCCGCCGTTGCGCGAACGGCGCGAGGATCTGCCGCAGCTCACCGAACACATCCTGCGCCAGATCGCGGGCGACGCACCGCCCCGGCTCGACGAAAGCGCCTGGCGCGCGCTCGCCGGCTACGCCTTCCCGGGTAATGTGCGCGAACTCGAGAACATCCTGCAGCGCGCCTACACGCTCTGCGACGGCCGCGTCATCGCCGCCGAACACCTGCAACTGACGGCGTCGATCCCACCGGCCGCGCGGCCCGAACCGACGCCCGCCGAACCGGCCGACGAGGCCGACCTGCCCGTGGCAGCGCCCCCGGCCGATCTGGACGGCGCGCTCGAAACCATCGAACGCGAAGCGATCCTCAAGGCCCTGGAAGCCCACCGCTGGAACCGCACCGC
>PKCW01000328.1 GCA_002862965.1 Pseudomonadota bacterium | reverse complement strand
GGATCTCTACCTGTTGGGCGAAGGCCTGATCGGCGCATTCACCGGCTACAAGTCCGGTCACGGTCTCAACAACGCCCTGCTCCGCGCATTGCTGGCCCAGCCCGACGCGTGGGAGCGCACGTCTTTCGCCCGACCGGACGAGGCGCCGCTGCGCTACGCCCCCACCCTGGCGGCCGCATCCTAGGATTTGCTGCGGGCAGCCAGCCGGTACAGCGCGCCGGCGAGGGCCTCGTCCGGCGTCCGGGCGGCCAATGCCAGCATGGCGTCGCCGGTCTCCGTGGGGGGAGGGCATGCGGGTCTGCGCCGCGGCGGTGCGGGCGGCGTGCGGGGCGGCATGACCACCACATCGATGCGCGTCACCGCGAGCCCGAGATCGACCAGACGCGGCAACAGGGCGGGCGCGAGGTAGCGCAGCCGGCTGGCCCAGGCGGCGCTGTCCGCCGCCAGGACGGCCGTGTTGCCCCGCAGGTTGGCGAGCACGCAGTGTCGGTCCAGCGGTTCGGGCAGATGGGCCCGCAGACGTTCGTCGTACTGCGCCAGCAGGGTGGCGCGCGCGATGAGGGTGGCCGATTCGCTGCGGCCACCCAGATGCCGGATCAGGCGTTGTGGACCGGTCGGCACGCGGCGTCCTCGCAATCAAAGCCGTATGCTCGCGCATGCCGGCCGTCACCGGCAAGCGACCCGCGGCGATCCGGGCCGCTCCCCCCGATCCCAGACCGTTGACCGGTACGCCCCACGCGCATAAGGTGTAGTCCCCTTGTGCCCGTCGCGCCTCCCGGTTCGGCGCATCCACCACCATAGTCACTCGCGATGCTTGCAAACCCACTCAAACTGATCTTCGGCAGCAGCCACCAGCGCAATGTGAACCGGCTCGCGAAGGTGGTCCATAAAATCAACGGATTGGAAGATTCCACCGCCGCCTTGCCGGACGCCCGGCTGGGTGCCCGGACGGCTGAGTTCCGGGCCCGTCTGGCGAAGGGAGAGGCGCTCGACAGCTTGCTTCCGGAAGCCTTTGCCGTGGTGCGCGAAGCCGGCAAACGGGTGATGAACATGCGCCACTACGACGTCCAGATGATGGGCGGCATGGTGCTGCATCAGGGCAAGATCGCGGAAATGCGCACCGGCGAGGGCAAGACGCTGGTGGGGACACTGGCCGTCTACCTCAACGCACTCCCCGGCAAGGGCGTGCACGTGGTGACGGTGAACGACTATCTCGCCAGCCGCGACGCCGCCTGGATGAAGCCCCTCTATGAATATCTGGGGCTGACGGTGGGGGTGATCGGGGCAGGGCAGACGCCGGATGAGAAACGCGCCGCCTATGCCGCGGACATCACCTATGGCACCAACAACGAATTCGGCTTCGATTATCTGCGCGACAACATGGCCTTCCGCCCGGAAGAGCGCGTCCAGCGCCCGCTGCATTACGCCATCATCGACGAGGTGGATTCCATCCTCATCGACGAGGCGCGCACGCCGCTGATCATCTCCGGCGCCACCGACGACAGCACGGAGCTCTACGAGCGGATCGACAAGCTCGTGCCGCGGCTGGTGCGCCAGAAGGAAGAGGACGGCCCCGGCGATTTTTCGGTGGATGAAAAGGCGCGGCAGGTACACCTCACCGAGGACGGCCATCAGCACATCGAGGAGATGTTGACCGAGGCGGGGCTCCTGGAGCCGGGCGAAAGCCTCTATGACGCGGCCAACATCGCCCTCATGCACCACGTCAATGCGGCCTTGCGTGCGCACCAGCTGTTCCAGCGCAACGTCCACTACATCATCCAGGGCGGCAAGATCGTCATCGTCGATGAGTTCACCGGCCGCACCATGCCCGGCCGGCGCTGGTCGGACGGCTTGCATCAGGCCATCGAGGCCAAGGAAGGCGTGGACATCCAGGCCGAGAACCACACGCTGGCCTCGATCACCTTCCAGAACTATTTCCGGCTCTACGAAAAGCTCGGCGGCATGACCGGCACGGCCGACACCGAAGCCTTCGAATTCCATCAGATCTACGGTCTCGATGTGGTGGTGATTCCCACCAACCGGCCGATGGTGCGCAAGGATCTGCCCGATCAGGTCTTCCTGACCCGCCCCGAGAAATACCAGGCCATCGTCGCGGATGTGAAGGATTGCCGGGCGCGGCGCCAGCCGGTGCTGGTGGGCACGGCCTCGATCGAGGCCTCCGAAGTGCTGTCCGCGCTGCTCACCAAGGACGGCATCGAGCACGAGGTGCTCAACGCCAAGCAGCACGCGCGCGAAGCCGAGATCGTGGCCCAGGCCGGTCGCCCCGGCGCCGTGACCATCGCCACCAACATGGCCGGGCGCGGCACCGACATCATCCTGGGCGGCAACCCCGAACTGGCACGTCGCGAGCTGGGCGAGGAGGCGACTCCCGAGCAACTCGCTGCGATCGACGCGGCCTGGCGGCAGGCGCATGAGGCGGTGCTGGCGGCGGGCGGACTGCACATCGTCGGCAGCGAACGCCACGAGTCGCGCCGCATCGACAACCAGTTGCGCGGCCGCGCGGGGCGCCAGGGCGACCCGGGTTCCAGCCGCTTCTATCTCTCCTTCGAAGACGATTTGCTGCGCATCTTCGGTTCCGAGCGATTGTCCGGCCTGATGCAGCGTCTCGGCATGACCGAAGGCGAGGCCATGGAGCATCCCTGGGTGACGCGCGCCATCGAAAACGCCCAGCGCAAGGTGGAAGGCCACAACTTCGACATCCGCAAGCAGTTGCTGGAATACGACGATGTGGCCAACGAACAGCGCCGGGTCATCTATCAGCAGCGCAACGAGCTTCTGGCGCAGGGCGACGTGGCGGAAACCATCGCGCGGATCCGCGAGGATGTGGTGCGGCAGATCACCTTCCGCTTTCTGCCGCCCGATGCGCTCGAGGATCTCTGGGATCCGCCCGGGCTGGACGCCGTCTTCCGGCAGGAACTGGGCGTGGATCTGGGGATTGCCCGCTGGATCGAGAGCGATCGCCAGGTCGAGCCGGCCGCGGTGGCGCAACGGATCCACGAACGGCTGCTGCAAACCTATCGCGCGACCGAGAGCCAGATCGGCTCCCAGGCGCTGCGTCACGTCGAGCGCTCGGTCATGCTGCGGGTGATCGACCAGCACTGGCGCGACCATCTGGCCAACATGGACTATCTGCGCCAGGGCATCCACCTGCGCGGCTATGCCCAGAAGAACCCGCGCCAGGAATACAAGCGCGAAGCCTTCGAGATGTTTTCGCAGATGCTGGAGGCCATCAAGCAGGAAACGCTGTTCACCCTGCACAAGCTCCAGTTCCAGCCGGACGAGGCGCCGATGCGGCCCGAACCGGCGCCGATCCGCATGCAGTTCGAGCATGCCGCCGCCAGCGCCCTGGCCGACGGCGAGGCGCCGGACGCGCAGGAACCCGGCCCGGGGTCGCAGACGCCCGTGCGCGTCGATCGCAAGGTGGGGCGCAACGAGCCCTGTCCCTGCGGTTCCGGCAAGAAATTCAAGCACTGCCATGGGCGGCTGGATTGAGCCATGGCGGCTGGAACCATCCCTTTCGAGCCGATGCCCCCGCTGCGCGGCCTCCGCGTGGGCACGGTCATGGCCGGCATCCGCAAGGCGGACCGCCGTGATCTGGTGGTATTCGCGCTCGGTCCGGACGCCACGACGGCCGCGGTTTTCACCCGCAACGCCTTCTGTGCGGCGCCGGTGATCCTCGCGCGGGCCCACCTCCAGCGGACGCGCCCGCGCGCGCTGCTGATCAACACGGGCAACGCCAACGCCGGCACGGGCGCGGCGGGTGAGGCGGCGGCGCGCGCCTGCTGCGCTGCGCTGGCCGAACGGCTCGGCTGTGCGCCCGAGGCCGTGCTGCCGTTTTCTACCGGCGTCATCGGCGAGCCCTTGCCGGTCGATCGCCTGACGGCGGCGCTGCCGGCAGCCGTGGCGGCGCTTGCCCCCGACGGCTGGGCCGACGCCGCCTGGGGCATCATGACCACCGACACCCAGCCCAAGGCGGTCAGCCGCGCCTTCGCGCGGGACGGGCAGACGGTCACGGTGAACGGCATCGCCAAGGGCGCCGGCATGATCCGCCCCGACATGGCCACCATGCTGGCCTTCGTCGCGGTCGACGCGGTCATCGACGCGGCCGACCTGCAGAGCGCCCTCGAGGGTGCGGCGGCCGGCAGCTTCAACCGCATCACCGTCGATGGCGACACCTCCACCAACGACGCCTGCTGCCTCATCGCCACCGGCGACGGTCCGCGCCTCACCCCGGCCGATCCCGCCTGGCCCGCGTTCCAGGCCGCGCTGGACGAGGTCTGCCGGCAACTGGCCCAGGCCATCGTGCGCGACGGCGAGGGCGCCACCAAGTTCATCACCGTGGCGGTCGAGCAGGCGCGCGATGCCGCCGAGGCGCGGCAGGTGGCCGATGCCATTGCCCACTCACCGCTGGTCAAGACGGCGTTCTTCGCCAGCGATCCCAACTGGGGACGCATCCTGGCCGCGGTCGGTCGGGCCGGCCTGAGCGAGCTGGCGCTGGAGCGCGTGGCGATCGATCTGGACGAGGTCGGTGTGGTGCGCGGCGGCGGGCTCGATCCGGCCTATCGCGAGACCGACGGCCAGCGGGTCATGGCGCGCACCGACATCACGATCGCGGTGCGCCTGGGTCGGGGCGAGGCCGCGGTGCGCATCTGGACCTGCGATCTCGGCCACGACTACGTGCGCATCAACGCGGAATACCGCACCTGAAGTGATCGCCGATCCCGCGCCGGTTCGCGTCGCCGTCGGTTTCCTCACCGATGCGGCCGGGCGCGTGCTGGTGGCGCGTCGTGCCAGCGGAAAGCCATGGGCCGGCTACTGGGAGTTCCCCGGCGGCAAGCAGGAAGCCGGGGAAAGCCGCTTGCAGGCGCTGCGCCGCGAACTGCGCGAAGAACTCGGCATCGAAGTCTCCGGCGCCACCCCCCTGATCCGACTCCCGCCGGAGCCGGATGCCGCGCTACCGGTCGTGCTGGATGTCTGGCGCGTCACCGCTTATGGCGGGACACCCGCGGGCTGCGAAGGGCAAACCGTGGCCTGGGTCACGCCCGATGAGCTGGACCGATTGCCCATGCCGCCGGCCAACCGTATCATCCGTCGCGCCGGTCGCCTGCCGGATCGATACCTCGTGACCCCACCGGACCCGATGCCCTTGACGCGCCTGATCGAGAACCTGCGCTGCGCGATCCGAGCCGGAATTCGGCTGATCCAGGTGCGGCGGCCCGACGCCACGAAGGCCGAACTCGCGGCCGTGGCCGCAGCGCTCCGGCCCGACCGCGCCGCCGGGGATGTGCTGTTGCTGCTGAACGGCGCACCCGGGGACGCGCACGCGCTGGGCTATGACGGCGTCCACCTCAACGGCGCCCGTCTGGCGAGTCTGGCGGCGCGGCCGGATCGATTGGCATGGATCGGCGCCTCCTGCCATGACGCGACCGACCTGGCACGGGCGCGTGCCTTGGCACTGGATTTCGCCGTGCTTTCGCCGGTACGGGCGACACCGGGACACGCGCGGGTGGCGCCCCTGGGTTGGCGACGCTGGGCACGGCAGGTGCGGGCCGCCGGTCTGCCGGTCTACGCCCTCGGCGGCATGGCCGGCGCTGACCGGGATCGCGCGCGGCGGCTGGGCGGACAGGGCATCGCCGCCATCCGCGGCTTGTGGCCCGCATGCGCCTGAGCCGCGCGCCGATCCGGCGTGACGGCCCGGCGTCGTCGCCCCTCGCCCCGATGCGGTCGCAATGACGGCCGACGGCCCGGATTTCAAGCGCGGGCTGGCGCGCTGGCGGACGCCGCTGCTGCTGATCGTCGTGGCGCTCATCGGTGCGGCGGTGCTGGGCGGATTGCGGCATCTGGTTCAGAGCCTGGATTACGACGCCTTGATGCGCGCCATGGCCACGACGCCCATCGATCGGGTCGCGCTCGCCGTCCTGGCGACGATGCTGAGCTATCTCGCCCTGACGGGCTATGACTTCTCCGCCCTGCGCTATCTCGGGATCCGCCTGCGTCCCGCCACGACCGTCCTGACCGCCTTCATGGCCTATGCGGTCGGCAATTCCGTCGGGCTCGGCGTCATGACGGGCGGCGCCGTGCGCATGCGCCTCTACACCGCTGCCGGCCTCGATACCGGTCAGATCTTTCGCATCATCGGCTTCAACGCGGGCGCCTTCGGGCTCGGCGTCACGGTTTTCGGGGCCGCGGGCATGCTGGTGGGCGCCGACCAGGTCACCAGCCTCCTGCCGCTGCCGGCGGCGCTGCTGCGGGGCGCGGCCGGCATGACCCTCCTGGCCGTTGCCGCGCTCATCGGCCTGTCGGCATGGCGTGGCCAGGTGCGCCTGTTCGGGCGCAGCTTGGAGTTGCCCTCGGCCGGGCTGCTGACGCAGCAAATCCTGATTTCGGTGTTCGATCTCGCCGCCTGCGCTGCGGCGCTGTGGTTTCTGATGCCCGACACCGACGTGTCGTTCGCCGGCTTTCTGGTCTATTTTGCGATTGCCATCAGTCTGGGCGTCCTCAGCCACGTCCCGGGCGGCCTCGGCGTTTTCGAGGCGGTGATGCTGCTGGCCTATGGAGCCCGGGCCGACACCGAATCCATACTCGGCGCCCTGATCCTGTTTCGCGGCGTCTATTTCCTGCTGCCGCTCGCCGTGGCAACCCTGCTGCTGGCCGACCACGAGTGGCATCGTGCCACCGACACCCCGGTGGGTCGGGCTGCGGCGCGCACCTCCCCGGTCCTGCTGGCGATCCTCGTCTTCATCGCCGGCATCTGGTTGCTGGCATCGGGCGCGACGCCGACCACGGCGGCCGCGACGGACATCCTGACGCTGCATGTCCCGCTGGCCGTGGTCGAGATTGCCCACCTGCTCGGCGGCGTGGCGGGTCTGGCCCTGCTCTTCGTCGCGCGAGGCCTGTTGCATCGCCTGGATGCCGCGTGGTGGGCGGCGGTGGTGCTGACCCTGGCTGCGGCCGTGCTCGCGCTCCCCAAGGGCATCGCCTGGACCGAGGCGGCCGGTCTTTCGATCCTTGGCATGTTTCTTTGGGTGTTCCGGGCGGAATTCAACCGTCGGTCGACCCTGCGGATGCAGGTGTTCGAGACCGAATGGCTCATCGCCGTCGGTTTGGTCGTCGCGGCCATGATCTGGTTGCTGTTGCTGAGTTATCGCGACGTCGAATACCGCCACGACCTGTGGTGGCAGTTTGCCTTCGATGCCCATGTGTCACGTTCGCTGCGTGCCATCACGCTGACCGCCTTTCTGGCCGTCGCCATCGGCCTGTGGCAGCTGTTGCGACCTGCCGGCATCGACGCGCTTGCGCCGACCGAGGCGGATCTGGTCCGCGCCGCCGACATCGTGCGGCGTCAGCCGTCCGCCGATGCGGCCCTGGTGCTCATGGGCGACAAATCGCTCCTCTTTTCGGATGACGGGGAGGCGTTCGTGATGTACGGCCAGAGCGGCCGCTACTGGGTCGCCTTGGGCGATCCGGCGGGCCGTCCGGACAGCGCGCCGAATCTGGTCTGGCGTTTCGTGGAACTAGCCACGGCCCACGGTGGCCGCGCCGTCTTCTATCAGGTGACGCCAGCAGCCTTGCCGTGGTATCTGGACGCCGGGTTGCGTGTCTACAAGCTTGGCGAGTCTGCGCATGTCCCGCTCCCCGCCTTCGACTTGAAAGGCCCGGCACGGGCGCCGCTGCGCCATGCCTACAGTCGTGCCCAGCGCGAAGGCCTGACGCTGGAGATCCTGCCCCCAGAAGCCGTGGGCGCCGTGATCGACGCCTTGCGGGGGATCTCCGATGCCTGGCTCACGAGCCGCAACGCGCGCGAAAAACGCTTCTCGCTCGGGGCGTTCGATGCCGGATACCTCGAGCGCCTGCCCGTGGCTCTGGTGCGCCAGCACGGCGCCATCGTTGCGTTCGCCAATCTGCTGACCACGGATGTGGGCGAGGAGGTCCGCGTCGATCTGATGCGCTACCTGCCCACCGCCCCGCCGAGCACCATGGACTACCTGTTGATCGAACTCATGCTGCGCTACCGGGCGGCCGGCGTGGCGCGCTTCGGGCTCGGCATGGCGCCGCTCGCCGGCATGGCGCAGCACGAGCGCGCACCGACCTGGCAGCAGGTCGGTCGGCTGTTTTACGAGCGCGGCGAGCGCTACTACAACTTCCAGGGCGTGCGCCGTTTCAAGGAAAAGTTCGCGCCGGTCTGGGAGCCACGCTACCTCGCGGCCCCGGGCGGCATGGCCCCGCTGCTGGCGCTGGCGGAAGTGACGACGCTGATCGGCGGGGGCTTGCGGGGCGTGGTGGCGAAGTGAAGCGAGCGGCGCTGCTGCTGTTGTTGCTGGTTCTCGCCGGCTGCCAACGCGGCGATTCCCCCTTTGGCAACGGGCGCTTCGATCGGGTCTGGGTCGACCTGCCGGCGGGCGACACCCGCCAGGTGGTGTTGTGGCTGATGCCCGGGCACAGCCGAACCGCGATCGATCGGCGTCTCAGCGCGGTGCTGACGCGCGAGGGTGCCCTGGTGATCAGTGTCAGCGCGCCCGGGCTGCTCGCGCGCATGGCCGCGGAAGATGGCGATTGCAGCCTGCCCGCCGGCGATCTCGACAACCTGGCCCATGAGGTCGAAGCGCAGCTGGGCTTGGAACGCTATCTGCCGCCGGTGCTGGCCGGACGCGGGGTCGGCGCAGCGCTGGTGTACGCCGCGCTGGCGCAGGCGCCGCTGGACGGCTTCGCCGGCGGTGTGTCGGTCGATTTCACGCCCGCCCTCCCGAGCGCGATTCCGCTCTGTCCCGGGCGCGGCCTGGCCAGCGCTTTCGCGGCTGCGGACGGCCTCAGCACCGTGGCGCCGGCGGCGCTCCCCGTGGCGCCCTGGATGGTCGTGGCGACGGGCGGACCGCAGGCGGTGGCGGATGCCTTCGTCCGCAAGGTGCCGGGCGCCGAGGCCGTGGCCGTGACCGGCATCCCGGCACCCGGCATCACGGTGCCGGGCGCCGACGCGCTGCGCGCCGCCTATCGCCAGTTGACGCGTCGATGGCCCGCGCAACCGGCCGTGCCCCGGCTGAGCGGCGACCGCCTGCCCTTGATCGAAGTCCCGGCCCGAGGCGCCGAGGCGCCCGTCTGGGCGCTCGTGCTGAGCGGCGACGGCGGCTGGGCAGGCTTGGGGCGCGATCTGGGCAGCGCGCTGGCGGCGCAGGGCGTGGCGGTCGTGGGCTTCGATTCGCTGCGCTATTTCTGGGGACGACGCAGCCCCGAGGGTCTGGCTGCGGACCTCCAGCGTATCCTGAACCGGTATCAGGCCCGCTGGCCGGACAAAAAGCCGATCCTGATCGGCTACTCGCAGGGTGCGAACGTCCTGCCCTTCGCCTACAACCGACTGCCGGCCGAGTGGCAGGCGCGCGTAAAAAGGCTCGTCTTGCTCGGGCCCGGCGAGCGGGCGGCCTTCACCTTTCAGGTCAGCCAGTGGTGGCGCAGCGATACGGGCGACGAGGACGTCCTGCCCGAGGCAAGCCGGCTGCCCGCGGAGCGCACGCTGTGCGTCTACGGGCGGGACGAGGCGAGCGCGTCCATCTGTCCGCAGCTAGACGATCGGCTGCCGGTGATCACGCTGCCCGGCGGGCACCATTTCGACGGCGACATGGCGCATCTGGCGCGGCTGGCCCTGGAAATGCCCGCCGCGGCGCACTGAGCGACGGGCGCTGCAGGACCCGCTCCACCGCTGACCGATCAGCCTACCGGCTCGGCGTAGAGGTCGTGCTCGTCGGCGTCCGTCACCACGACGCGCAGCGTGTCTCCGGGTTTGGCGTCCGGCGCGCCGTCGAGGTAGATCACCCCGTCGATTTCCGGCGCCTCACCGGCGCTGCGCGCGATCGGGCCGTCCGCGTCCACCGCATCGACCAGCACGTCCAGCGTGCGCCCGATCTTCTGCTGCAGACGCGCCGCACTGATGGCCGCCTGGTGGGCCATCAAGCGCTCGAGGCGCTCCTGCTTCAGCGGCTCGGGCACCGCGTCGGACAGGGCGTTGGCCGCCGCACCCTCGACCGGCAATGCCTGAACCGGCAGCAGGACGCTGACGCCG
>PKCW01000111.1 GCA_002862965.1 Pseudomonadota bacterium | reverse complement strand
CGGAGGAGGGCGTGCATTTCCGCTCGCCGATCGACGGCGACGCCGTGTTCCTCAGCCCGGAACGCTCCATGGAGATCCAGCGCGTGCTGAACTCGGACATCGTCATGGTGTTCGACGAATGCACGCCCTATCCGGCGGACCGTGATCAGGCGGCCCAATCGATGGAGCTGTCCTTGCGCTGGGCCGCGCGCAGCCGGGCGGCGCACGAGGGCAATCCCAATGCGCTGTTCGGCATCGTGCAGGGCGGCATGTATCCCGAGTTGCGGTATCAGTCGCTAGAAGGGCTGCAAGCCATCGGCTTCGACGGCTATGCCATCGGCGGTCTGTCGGTGGGAGAGCCTCTGGCGGATCGGCTGGCCGTGCTGGCGGCGCTTCTTCCGGAGATGCCGGCCGAGAAGCCGCGCTATCTGATGGGGGTCGGCACGCCGAGCGATCTGGTCGACGCCGTGGCGCGCGGGGTGGACCTGTTCGACTGCGTGATGCCGACGCGCAACGCCCGCAACGGTCATCTGTTCACCCACGAAGGCGTGATCCGTATCCGCAATCAGGTGCATCGGCTGGACACCGGCCCGCTCGATCCCTGGTGTGACTGCACCACCTGCCGCAACTATTCCCGCGCCTATCTGCGGCATCTGGAGCGCAGCCAGGAAATCCTGTTCGCCCGGCTGGCGAGTTATCACAACACCTATTATTACCAGAGGCTGATGGCGCGGATGCGCGCCGCGATCGCGGACGGGCGCTTTGCGGCCTTTCGCGACGAATTCATGGCACGGGAAGGGCGCGGCGCGGCGGCTGTGCCATAATGACCGCCGATTTTTGGCCCTTCGCCAACCAGCGCAGAGACGGGACGACACTTCATGAGCTTTTTCATTGCCGACGCCTGGGCCCAGCAGGCGCCCCAGCAGCCCAGCCTGTGGATGAACCTGCTGCCCCTGGTGGCGCTTTTCGTCGTGTTCTATTTCATCCTGATCCGGCCGCAGACCCAGCGCGCCAAGAAGCACCGCGACATGCTCGCCGGGTTGACCCGTGGCGACGAGGTCGTGACCACCGGCGGGATGGCCGGGCGCATCGTCGAGATCGGTGACAGCTTCGTCGACCTGGAGATCGCTGACAAGGTGGTCGCCAAGGTCCAGAAACAGGCTCTGGGGGCGATCCTGCCCAAGGGCACGCTCAAGAAGAAAGCCTGATCGGGCCGGGAAAGGGTCGCTTCGATGAATCGCTATTCGTGGTGGAAGAATGCACTGATCCTGCTGGTGCTGCTGACGGCCTGTCTGTACGCGCTGCCGAATCTGTTCGGCGAAGATCCCTCCATTCAGATCACCGGCGCGCGCAACGCGCCGGTATCCGCCGAGACGGTCCAGCGCATTCAGCAGGTGCTGACCGACAACCAGATCTCCCCGCGCCGGATCGAGTTCCAGGACGGCCGGGTGCTGGTGCGCTATCTGGACGCCGAAACCCAGCTTCTGGCGCGGCAGAAGCTGGGTGAGGCGCTGGGCGGTGACTATGTGCTGGCGCTCAACCTCGCCTCGCGCACGCCCGCCTGGCTGCTGGCGATCGGCGCGCGTCCCATGAACCTCGGCCTCGATCTGCGCGGCGGCGTGCACTTTCTCCTCGAAGTGGACATGAAGGCCGCGATCAATCAGCGCCTGGAGCGCTACGAGGCCGACCTGCGCCGCGGGCTGCGCGAGATCGACGTGCGCTACGTCAGCATCGAGCGGCGGGGCGATGCCCTGGCGGTGACCCTGCGCGAAGCGGCGGATCGGTCCAAGGCCGCCGATGCGCTGCGTAAAGCCTACCCCGAACTGGCCGTGTCCACGCCGCCGGAGCGGGTGGACAGCCTGATGCTGCGGCTCACGGAGGCAGACCAGGAGCAACTGCGCAGCGCCGCGCTGCAGCAGAACCTCAACACCCTGCGCAACCGGATCAACGAGTTGGGGGTCGCCGAGCCGCTCATCCAGCAACAGGGCAAGGATCGCATCGTCGTTCAGTTGCCGGGCGTGCAGGACACGGCGCGTGCCAAGGAAATTCTGGGCGCCACGGCGACCCTGGATTTTCGACTGGTGGACATGGACGCGGACGCCGCCCAGGCGGCGCGCACCGGCCAGATTCCGGCCAGCAGCAAGCTCTACAAGACCCGCGACGGTTATCCGATCCTGCTCAAGCGGGAAGTGATCGTGACCGGCGATCAACTCGTCAGTGCATCGTCGGGCTTCGACGGGCAGTCGGGCGGGCCCAGCGTCAACGTCACGCTGGACAGCCGCGGCGCGGCGCGCATGGGCGACACCACGCGGACCAATCTGGGGCGCCAGATGGCCGTGGTCTTCGTCGAGAACCGCACCGACCTGCGCATCGAAAATGGCCAGACCGTGCGGGTGCGCCGCACCGTCGAGGAAGTGGTGAGCGTCGCCACCATCCAGGGCATCTTCAGCAAGAATTTCCAGATCACCGGTCTGGCGCAGCAGGAGGCGCGGGATCTGGCACTGCTGCTGCGCGCCGGCGCTCTGGCGGCCCCGGTCGACATCGTGGAAGAACGCACCGTCGGCCCCAGTCTGGGCCAGCAGAACATCGAGCAGGGCTGGGACGCCGCCGTGCTGGGCTTTCTGCTCGTCGTCGTCGTGGTCGGCGTGTATTACAAGGTGTTCGGGCTCATCGCCAATCTGGCGCTGCTGTTCAACGTCATCATCCTGGTGGCGCTGATGTCCGTCCTGCAGGCGACGCTCACACTGCCGGGGATCGCGGGCATCGTGCTGACGGTGGGCATGGCGGTGGACGCCAACGTGCTGATCTTCGAGCGCATCCGCGAGGAACTGCGCAATGGCAGCACGCCGCAGGCCGCGATCTATGCCGGCTACGAAAAAGCCTTTGCGACCATTGCCGATTCGAACATCACCACCATCATTGCCGCGGCGCTGCTCTTCGGGCTGGGGTCCGGTCCGGTGCGCGGTTTCGCGGTGACGCTCTCGCTCGGGATCATGGCCTCGATGTTCACTGCCATTACCGGGACGCGCGCGCTGGTCAACCTGATCTACGGCAACCGGCGCGTCACTCGCCTCTCGATCTAGGAGTACCTCCATGGAACTGTTTTCGCCCAACTCCAGGATCGATTTCATGGGCCAGCGCTATGTCTGGTTCGCGATCTCGGGCGTGATGATCCTCCTGTCGATCGTGGGGCTGGGTGTGCGGGGGCTGAATTTCGGCATCGACTTCACCGGCGGCCTGGTGGTCGAGGTGCGTTACCCCGAGGCTGCCAATCCCGAGGTCGTGCGGGAAACCCTGGCGCGGGGCGGCATGGCGGAGGCCCAGGTCCAGCGCTTCGGCGCCGACCGCGATGTCCTGATCCGCCTGCCGCCTCAGGAGGGCGACGCCAAACAGCAAGGGGATCATGTGCTGACCATACTGGCCAGCCATGACCCTGGCGTCACGCTCCAGCGCGTCGAGTATGTGGGGCCTCAGGTCGGTCAGGAACTGGCGGACCAAGGGGGGCTGGCCTTGCTCATCGCCATCACGGGCATCCTGCTCTACGTCGGATTGCGCTTCGAATTTCGTTTGGCGGCGGGGGCCATCATCGCCCTCGTGCATGACGTCATCATCACCGTGGGCGTCATTTCCTGGACGCAGGTCAGCTTCGATCTCAGCGTGCTGGCGGCGGTGCTGGGCATCATCGGCTATTCGATCAACGATTCCATCGTGATCTTCGACCGCATCCGCGAGAATTTCATCAAGCTGCGCGGGCTGGCGGCGGTAGAGGTCATCAACAAGTCCGTCAATCAGACCCTGTCGCGCACCATCATGACCAACCTCACGGTGTTCCTGGTGCTGCTCGCGCTGCTGATGCTAGGCGGGGACACCCTGCGGCCCTTTTCCATCGCCATGGTCGTGGGCTCCATCGTCGGCACCTATTCGACCATCTATGTCGCCAGCAGCCTCGCCCTGCAGATGGGTGTGCGCCGGGAACATCTCCTGCCCGCAGTGCGCGAGGGGCCCAAGGACCAGCTTTGAGTCCTCGGCACGGCGGGCCGCGCGTCGTCGCGGCTTGGGGGCGATCCGCTCAGGGACGGGACTGGATGCGCAGCATGGGCGTGAGGTGAGGCTCGATCTCGCGCACCAGCGCCGCGAACAGACGCGGGTTGCCGCAGACGAGATTGCCCGACTCCATGAACCCCTCGGGTTCGCCTGAAAGATTGCCCACGATGCCGCCGGCTTCCTGCACCAGGATCACGCCGGCCGCGATGTCCCAGGGCTTCAGCCCAAGTTCCCAGTAGCCGTCGAGCCGGCCGGCGGCGACGTAGGCCAGATCCAGCGCTGCGGATCCGGCCCGGCGGATGCCGGCCGTCTTGCCGGCCACGGCCTGCAACATGCCGTAATAGGCCGGCGCATGGCTGAAGTCACGAAAGGGCAGCCCCGTGCCGATCAAGGCGCCTTCAAGACCGCGCGCAGTGGCCACGCGAATGCGTCGATCATTGAGGAACGCCCCGGAACCGCGCGTGGCGGTATAGATCTCCCCGCGCGTCGGGTCATGGATCACGCCGTGCTCGAGTCGTCCGCGGATGCGGATGCCGATCGACACGGCGTAGTGGGGCAGACCGTGGATGAAGTTGGTCGTGCCATCCAGGGGATCGATGATCCAGGTGACCTCGTGCTCGCCGATCTGGCCGCCTTCCTCGCCCAGAATCGCATGGTCGGGATAGGCCCGGCGGATGATCTGGATGATCTCCTGTTCGGCCTGCCGATCGATCTCGGTCACGAAATCGTTGCGCTGCTTGGCCTCTACGGTCAGCGCGTCGCTCTGGCCGGCGGCGCGCAGGATCACGTCGCCCGCGCGACGGGCAGCCCGAACGGCGATGGTCAGGAGAGGATGCATAGCCGGGCCCGCCTTTGGTGATCGTGACAGCAGACCGGCCGAACGGCCGGGGGCGTGAGCATAGCAAAACTGCCGCAGCCCGGCGTAGTCCCGCGTCCCGCGCCAAGGGCGGTGCGTCCGCCACGCCCTTGGCGCCGCCCGGCGACCAGGCCGCCCGACCCGGCGCCCACTCCGCCGGCCCGCGCCCACGCCGTGGCTTTGCCTGAACATGGCCTTGGGGGCGAACTGCCCCAAGACGCGCGCCAGGCCTCCCTGGCCGACACACGTCAAGACCATCGACAAGCGACCGGGATCAGACGGGCCGGTTTTCGTTGGGGTTGCGCACGGGGCCCATGCGCTCGAGTCCTTCCTCGAAGGACATCTCGGGGAAACGCTCGCTGTAGCCTCTGGCCGTGTCGTAGATGCGGTCGAGCCGGGCGCCGGTGTCCAGTTTCTTGAGGTCGTTGCGTTCGATGTAGAGCAGGTCCAGCAGTTCGTTGTAGGCCGTGGCCTCGTCGATCGGCAGCACTTGGAACGTGGCGCCGCCATAGGGCACGGTGTAGCGTTTGGACAGATCGATGTTGTTGCAGAACAGGAAATACTTGCCGTCCGCGGCGAGGGCGTCGCCCAGCGCCTCGACCAGCAGCGGCAGATAACCGAACGACAACAGATAGCAGCACAGGAAGGGGAGGGTCGGTGTGCCGGATTCGGCGACGAGCATCACCTGCTCGGCGAGGATTTCGGGTGGTCGCGCCTCGTCGGCGAACTGGGGCGCGAACTTGAGCGCCAGTTCGCCGCGAAAGCCATAACGGCCGGCCACGCCCGTCGGACCCTTGAACACGGGGTTGAACAAGCGGCGCTCGGCTTCGAGGGCGGCGAGCGGGGAGTCGAGAACGGCACTCATGAGGGTCTTCCTGAATGGGTTGGCTGTTGGAATCAGAGCAATCGGCCGGGTCGGACGCGTCCGTTCATGGATCGATCGTTTCCGCCCCCGTGCATGCAGCGCGCAGGATCAGGAGCTGGCCGCGTGCGGTCGGGCAAAGGTGCGTCCGGGCCGCTGACGGACAGGCATACACGGCGTGTCTGTCCAAGCAAATGACGTGCCGCCCTGAATTGAACGCGGATGATGGTGTAAGATAATGATTTTAATTGAGATTAGGCTGTGGCGTGCGATCTTTGTCTGGTGACGGGCATCAGGGAACGCTGCCTTGTCGCCTTTCGGACACAGGTCCACGCCTCCTGCCGGGCGCCGATGCTGCGGCGGCGGTGGATCTTGCGACTCGAAGCCGGCCGCACGATGGTCCAGTCTTCCGCTGCGCCAGCCGGCCACACCGGGCAGGCGTCTACAGGGCAATCGCCTAGCCGCGTTCGTCGCCCGGTTCCCGCCGGTCGAACGAGACCGCCTTGATGAGGGCGCACACCGGCTGGCCCGGTTGCAGGTGCAGGCGGTCGACCGATTCCCGCGTGATGCGCGCACGCAGGCGCTGGGTGGGCGCACCCGCGAGTTCGAGCAGCACTTCGGCATAGGCGCCGGCCGGCTCGGCGTCGATGGTCAGCACGCGCGCCTCGAGCTGGTTGCGGATGCTGGTGTCCGGAACGTCATGCAGCGCGATGGCCACATCCCGCGCCCGCACACGCAGGCGCACCGGCGTGCCCGCCGCGGCGTCGATGTGCGGCAGCGTGAGGCGCTGGCCGGCGAGATCGAATTCGGTGAGCGCGAAGTCCGTGATGTGCCGCAGCACCTGCACGCGCAGCAGCGCGCCGGCCTCGAAGTGGCCGGACACGGCCTCGGCCGCCGGGCTTTCCAGCACCGCGTGCACCTCGCCGCGGGCGGTGACGCGGCCGTGGGCGAGGATCAGCACCGCATCGGCGAGCTGCGCGACCTCCTCCACGGCGTGCGAGACGTAGATCAGCGGGATGCGAAAGCGCGCCGGCAGGGCGCGGATGTAGGGCAGCAGCTCGGCCTTGCGTTTCAGATCGAGCGCTGACAGCGGTTCGTCGAGCAGCAGCAGGCGCGGGTTGGCGAGCAGCGCGCGGGCGATGGCGACGCGCTGGCGCTCGCCGCCCGACAGGCCATCGGTGTGCCGATCGAGCAGCGGTGCGAGGTCGAGCGCCGCGATGACCTCGTCCAGCGCCGGAGCCGGCGCGCCATTTGCCGGCCGGGCGCGGCTTTGAGCAAAGCGCAGGTTGCCGAGCACCCGGCGGTGCGTGAACAGCCGCGCGTCCTGGAACACGTAGCCGATGCCGCGCCGGTGCGGCGGCAGGATCACGCCGGCCGCGCTGTCCGCGAGCACGGTGCCATCGAGCGCAATGCGCGCTCGATCCGGCGTTTCGAGACCGGCCAGTGCCCGCAGCAGCGTGCTCTTGCCGCTGCCGGACGCGCCCATCACGGCGGTGATGCCCGCGAGTTCCAGCGCCTCCTCCAGCTCCAGCGTGAAGCCGGTGCGGCGCAGCGCGAGCGCGACCTCCAGCCTCATGCGGCATGCACCGGGAAGCGCCGGTTGAGGCTGTAGACCAGCACCAGCACCGCGAACGAGAACGCCAGCAGCCCCCCGGCCAGCACGTGCGCGGCGGCGAAGTTGAGCGTCTCCACCTGTTCGTAGATGGCGATCGACACCACCCGGGTGCGGCCGGGGATGTTGCCGCCCACCATCAGCACCACGCCGAACTCACCCAGCGTGTGCGCGAAGCCGAGCACCGCGGCGGTGAGATAGCCGCGCGCGGCGAGCGGGCTCGCCACGGTGAAAAACGCGTCCAGCGGCCGGGCGCCGAGCACCGCGGCGGCCTCCAGCGGGCCGCGGCCGACCGCCTCGAAGGCCGCCTGCAGCGGCTGCACCACGAACGGCAGCGAATAGAGCATCGACGCCAGCACGAGGCCGCTGAACGAGAAGGTGAGCGTCTCCCCGGTCAGCCCCAGCCAGGCGGCGCCGAGCGGCGCCCCCGGCGCGAACAGCACCAGCAGGTAAAACCCCAACACCGTCGGCGGCAGCACCAGCGGCAGTGCGGTGACGGCCTCGATCAGCGGCTTCAGCCGCGTGCGGGTGTGCGCCAGCCACCAGGCGAGCGGTGTGCCGACGACGAGCAGCAGCGTGACGGCGACCCCGGCCAGACGCAGTGTGAGCCAGACCGGGCCGAGGTCGATCGTCATGTCCTGGGTGCCAATCATTCAGGGCGCCGGCAGGTCGTAGCCCAGCGCCGCGATCACCTCCCGCGCCGCCGGTGTCTTGAGGTAGTCGAGCAGCGCCTTGGCGGCCGGGTTGTTTTGGGCGCGGGTGATCAGGATGGCGTCCTGCTTGAGCGGCGGGTACAGATTCTGCGGCACCCGCCACTGGCTGCCCGGTTTGCCGCCCGCGAGGACAGACGAGTACGCCACGAAGGCGGCTTCGGCGGCGCCGCTGCCCGCCATCGCATAGACCTGCCCGATGTCCTCGGCGCGGACGATCCTGTCCTGCAAACCGGCCCACAGGCCGAATTGTTCGAGCGCGCGCTGCGCCGCCGCGCCATAGGGCGCGACCACCGGATTGGCGATGGCCAGATGCCGGAATGCGCCGGCCTTCAGGTACGCCTCACCGTCGCTGAAGGCGCCCGGCTGCGGGCTCCACAGCACGAGGCGGCCGATGGCGTAGGTGAAGCGCGAGGCCGGCACGCCGAGACCGGACCTGGCCAGCAGCTCGGGCCGCTCCGCGTCGGCCGACAGCAACACGTCGAAGGGCGCGCCCTGCTGGATCTGCTGCAGGAACTTTCCGGACGAGCCCAGCACGATGGTGAGCTGATGACCGCTCGCCTGTTCGAAGCCGGGTTCGATACGCGCCATGGCGGCGGCGAAGTTGGCGGCCGTGGCGGCGACCACTTCGGCGGCGCGGGCTTGGGAAGCGGGTAACTGCGCCGCTGCAATGCAGAGCATCACCAGAAAAGAGCGTAGGGATGTCACGGGCTGAATCTCCTGAGGTCATGAATCGTCTGCGTCGGCGGATCAAAAATCCACATGCAGGCGCGCGCCGATGATCGATGGTTCGTCCTGATCGGCCGCGTTGCCGGGCCGGTCGAGTTCGAGCACGCGGATGTAGTTCAGCATCACGCGGATGTTGGAGGTGAGGTAGCCGTTGACGGCCAGCGTCAGATTGCGTTCCTCGCCGCCGATGATGCCGCCGTCGTTCAGATCCACCTCGCTGACGCGGGCCGCCAGTTCCCAGGCCCCGATGCCGCCAAGCCCCACGCTGGCGTTGGGTATGACGCGGTCGAACACGCCCTCGGCTGCCTTGTAGGGGCGGCGCTCGCCGGTCAACAGCCAGGCCGCCTGCGCGTACCAGCCGGAGAAATCGACATCATTGCTGGCCTCGTCGCCGTTGAGGGCGGTGCGCATGTACTCGGTCTGGAAAGTCACCGGCCCCCACAGGCCGGCCAGTTCCACATTGGCCGATGTGAAATGGTCGGTGTTGGCCAGGAGGCCTGAGTCCACCAGGAACACACCGGTCACATTCGATTCGGGCTTGCTGCGAAAGCGCAGCGCATTGGTCGAGTCATCGGGCTCATGGCGACGCGCCCCTGCGCCCAGATGCAGGACCGCATCGGAGGTCAGGATGGGCGCGTAGGTGCCGCGGGCCGCCACGTTCCAGCCTTCGTCGCCTTCCTTGTCGACATCGCCGTCGGGCTTCTCGCCGAAGACACCACCCGCCAAACTCCAATTCGTCCCGGCGCTGCGCAGCTCGGCGCCGATGCCGCGGCCGGGCGTCAGGATGTCGTTCACGCCGCGTTCGAGAAAGAGCGTGGTGTTGTCGCTGGTGAGCTGCTCCATGCCGAACGGCATCTTGAAATTGCCCACCGTGAGCAATGCCGGCGCGAAGCCCTTGTAGCGCAGGTAAGCGTCCGTGATGCCCCTGTTGCGGGTGGTGGTGTCGGCGAATTCATACTCGAACAGGTAATCGAAATCGCGCGCCAGCGTGCCGCGCAGGTACATGCGCGCGCGGCGGAAATCGGTCCCGTCGCCCAGATCCTGCTTGTCCTCGTCATACGCTGCCGCCTCGACGTCCAGACGGCCACCGGCCTGGAAGCTGAAATCGCCGCCCGGCGACTGGAACTTGAGGCTCTTGCCGTCGCTCACCGGGCGGATCATCGTCGTCGACTCGACTTTTTGTCGCGCCTGGCGCTCGGTGTCGAGTTGATTCTGGAGGTTGTCGACCAGATGCTCGAGCTGGTCGAGGAGTTGCTGCAGGGTTTCGAGGTCGGCGGGCGGCGCTTCCGCGGCATGAGCCGGGGCGAACGCGACCACACCGACCATCGCCGTGGCGATGGTCGGGAGTCGCATGGGATTCTCCTTAGAGTTCA
>PKCW01000054.1 GCA_002862965.1 Pseudomonadota bacterium | reverse complement strand
CGACCATCTCCGCCTGGAGACTGCCTTTTCGGGCCGGCACGTAGACGGCAGCGATCAGGTCCGCCGGCGAGCGCACGATCCCGCTGTAGGTCAGCACTTCGGCAAGGGCCGCGGGCCCGCACTGATAGGCGTCCTGCGGGAAAAAGGGAACATCGGTCAGCTCCTGGATCGGAACGCCGGCGGTGCGCGTGCCCGGGGTCGTGGGGAGGCCGCTGCAGCCGCCCAGCAGGATGATCGAGGCCAGAACGGCATGCCACGCCGTTCTTCCCCCGATTCTTTCCGGCGCGGAGCCGCCACGCTTCCGGTGAAGGCGGATCATGCGCCGCCTTCTGGTGAGCGGTTCCGGGTGACCCACAGACTGGCCAGCACCGACGAGACGATCAAGGCGGCCACCACCATGAGCGACCAGGAGACCGGAATCTTGTACACGTCGAGCAGCAGCATCTTGGTACCGATGAAGATCAGCACGGCCGCAAGGCCATATTTCAGCAGGCTGAACCGACTGGCGAAATCGGCCAACAGAAAGTACATCGCGCGCAGCCCGAGGATGGCGAAGATGTTGGAGGTCAATACGATGAAGGGATCCGAGGTCACCGCGAAAATCGCCGGAATGCTGTCGACGGCGAAAATGAGATCGGTAATCTCGACCAGCACCAGCACCACGAACAAGGGCGTAAACCAGCGCACGCCGTTCCTGGTCACCCAGAACCACTCGCCCTCCAGTTTGTCGGTGATCCGCAAATGCCCGCGCATCCAGCGGAGCACCGGATTCCTTTCGAGATTGGGCTCGTGCTCGCCAAAGAATGCCATCTTGAAGCCCGTGAACAGCAAGAAGGCGCCGAAGACGTAGAGGATCCAATGAAATTGCGCCAGCAACCAGGCGCCCACCAGGATCATGACGGTACGCATGACGATGGCGCCCAGCACGCCGTAGATCAGGACGCGGCGCTGATACTCGGCGGGAATGGCAAAGTAGCTGAACAACATGAGCCAGACAAAAATGTTGTCGACTGCGAGCGATTTCTCGATGAGGTAGCCGGTCAGGAATTCGGTCGCTTTCTGGTTTGCGACCTCCCGTCCCATGGCGCCGTCGAGATACCACCAGAAGCCGGCGCAGAAGAGGAGGGCCAGCCCGATCCAGACGACGGACCACGCCCCCGCCTCGCGCAGCGAGACCTTGTGCGCCTTGCGACCACCCAAGAGGAATAGATCCACGGCGATCATGGCCAGGGCAAACGCGAAAAACCCTGCCCACAGCCACATGTTTCCAACAGTTTCCATGCAATCGTGCTCCCGGTCGAACCATAAAAAAACCCTGATCCCGGTCAGGATCAGGGTCCATGATTCGACATGGGAGCCTTCGCCTGACTGGCGAAGGTCTTGCTTGCAACCTGGGTTGCCCAAGGTACCGGATGGGTCATCGTAATGACGGCACCTTGGCGAAAAGCTACTCCCCTTCTTTGTTTAATCTACCGTCCGGCGAGATTGCCGTCAACACTCGCCACGGCGAATGATCGACAGCCCTCAGCGCATCGATCGCGTAAAGGGGAACACCTTCGTGAATCCCAGGATATCGGTGATGAGCAACAGGACGAAGATGAACACCAGGGCGCCGAGCACCGAACTTCCCCCGGCCGGAAGCTGCTCGATCTGTCGGTCGAGCTGCGCTACTTCCGCGTCGGTAAGGGCATCCACGCGCGCCTGGGCGGAAGCGGCATCGACGCCCAGCCGCGCCAACTGTTGGGCCACGTCCCCGCGGCTCAGAAACGCCTGCACCCGCTCCCGTTCGTCCGACGACGCGGCGGCGCGGGACTGCGCGATCGCCTCACCCGTGCTGACGACTGCCGTCGCCTGAACGGCCGGCATCGCCAGCGTCACCGTCGAAAAGGGTACCAGCACCCCAATAGCCATCACTCTGAGCAGTTTCGAACTCATCTTCTTTCCCCTTCGTTCACACGGCGACCCGTCCGGGCCGGCCCGATTTCCACCGATCAGTATCCCGTCAAAGTGCGGACTGCAGGAAGTTGGGTTCGCCCAATTCATCCATCAGGCGCAACTGTGTTTCCAGCCAGTCGATGTGCTCTTCCTCGCTCTCGAGGATGTCCTCCAGCACTTCCCGGCTGATGTAATCGCCGATCGATTCCATGAATGCGATGGCTTCCTTGAGCGCCGGATGGGCGATCCGCTCCAGCTCCAGATCGCAACGCAGCACTTCGCGCACCGATTCGCCGATCATGAGCTTGCCGAGGGACTGGAGATTGGGCAAGCCCTCCAGAAAAAGAATCCGCTCGATGAGGACATCGGCGTGCTTCATTTCATCGATGGACTCGGAATGGATTTTCTTGCCGAGGCTTTCGTAGCCCCAGTTCTTGCACATGCGGGCGTGCAGGAAATACTGGTTGATCGCGGTCAGTTCGTTTTCGAGGATGCGATTGAGCCATTCGATGGCTTGCGGATGACCTTTCATGACACGCTCCGATGGGATCCATGGGACGATCTTAATCGAAGCAGGAAGCCGTCGATAGGCTCAGCCGGCGATCCGACCCGCGGCAGAGGTGACGAACGCAGCGGTCGAGTTGGCAAGAGCGGCGTCGGTCGTTTCATCCTGCAGCATGCGGCAGACATGGTGACGGCACCGACCGCAGCCGGTCGCGACGCCCAAGGTCGCCTGCAATGCCGGCAGGCTCTGATGGCCCTGAGCAATCGCCTGGTTCACATCCCGGTCGGTGACGGCACGACACAGGCAAACATACATGGCAGCATCTCCGATCGCCTTTGACTGCGGGCGATGGTGCCAATATGCCGCGAATAAGAATGATTGTCAAACGCACTCGCAAAGGGCGTCGTGCCGCCAGCCGGCCTCACTTACCGCCCGGCGGCCACCCGTCGCGGGACCGCAGCGGGAACGCTTTCCTGCCCGCGCCCCACGGCCAGCATGCGTTCGACGGCGCGGCGCGCGCCGGCGGCGACCTCTGCATCCACCTCGACCGCCGGGGACAGCGTCTGCAAGGCATGCAGCACCTTGGGCAAGGTGATCCGCTTCATGTGAGGACACAGGTTGCAGGGACGGATGAACTCCACCTTCGGGAACTGCACGGCCACGTTGTCGCTCATGGAGCACTCGGTGACCATGACGACGCGCGCGGCGCCGGACTCCTCGATGTGGCGCACCATGCCCGTGGTCGAGCCCACGTAGTCGGCTTCCTCGAGCACGTCCGGCGGGCATTCCGGGTGCGCGATGATGTGGATCCCGGCATGACGCTGGCGGTATTCGCGCAACTGCGCCCCGGTGAACCGCTCATGGACCTCGCAGGCGCCCTGCCAGAGGATGATCTCGACCGTGGTCTTGGACGCCACCCAGCGACCCAGGTATTGGTCGGGCAGGAAGATGACCCGGTCGGTCCCCAGTGATTCAACGATCTCTAGGGCATTGGCCGAGGTGCAGCAGATATCGGAGGCCGCCTTGACCGCAGCCGAGGTGTTGACGTAGGTGACCACCGGCACGCCGGGATATCGCTGCCGCAGCAGGGCGATGTCCGCGGGCGTAATGGCATCGGCGAGCGAGCAACCGGCTTCGGTGTCCGGGATCAGGACCGTCTTGTGCGGGCTGAGCACCTTCGAGGTTTCGGCCATGAAGTGCACGCCGCACTGGACGATCACCGCCGCCTCGGTGACCGCCGCCTGTTGAGCCAGGCCGAGCGAATCGCCGGTGTAGTCGGCAATGCCATGGAAGATCTCCGGCGTCTGGTAGTTGTGGGCCAGAATGACGGCATTGCGCTCACGCTTGAGGGCATTGATGGCGGCGACATACGGCGCATGCACGGCCCACTCGACTTCGGGAACGACATGACGCATGCGCGCGTAAATGGGTTCCAGGGCATCGCGCTCTGACGTTCCGAGTGCCGCCGGGTGAGGCATGGGTGTGCCGGTATGTTGCTTCATGGTATCCCTCGCCGAAAGCAGGCCATGGGCTGCTGCTCTCAAGTGACGTGCCGATGGTCACTTATACTAGGGTTGAGCATAAAGGGTGTCAACCGTCACGAAACCCCGCCCGGCAAGCCGACCCCTGGCGCCGGACGCTCGCGCAAGACCCTGCGGCGGAAGCGAAAGAGTTGCGCCGGCCGACCGCCGGTGTCGTAGGCAAACTCCCCCGTGCTGGCCACCAGACCGCCCTGCTCCACCAGCCGCCGGAAGTTCTGCTTGTGCAGACTCATGCCGGCCAGCGCCTCTGCAACCTGCTGCAATTGCCACAGGGTGAAACGCGGCGGCAAGAGCTCGAACACCACCGGCCGGTACTTGATCTTGCCGCGCAAACGACTCAGTGCCGTCGCAACGACCCGACGATGGTTCAGCGCCATGGGGCGCCCGAAGGCCGGCTGCCGCTCGGCGCCCGCTTCGGGGATCAAGCCGGCCTGATACAGCAACTCGTAACGTTCGAGCACCCGCTCCGGAACCCATGGCGCACCGTTGACACCGAAGTGAATGTCCACCCGCTCGCGCTCCTGCTCCGCCTGTTGCAGATCGGACAGTCGTGCCAGCCAGGTGTTCAATGCCGGGAGGAGCGCATCGTCGATGACCCCGGGACGTCCATCGCGCCAGTCCTCCCACGGGAAGAAGGCATAGACATCGCGCCAACCGGCTCCGGCTTGCGGGATCGCCTGTTCCTGGACGAGTGCCAGATAGGTCACGGTGATCCGCCGCAGGCCTTCGCCCGCCCGGCCTTCATCGAAGGTATAAAGCTGTTCGACGTAGCCGAGGGCGAGGCGGGACTGGCGCGCCACCCAACTGCGCAGCGTGCGCTCGAGCGTCCGGTCGGTCCGCGGGTCCAACGGCCCCCACGGCAATGCGTTGTGACCGTACGCTGTACCGTCCGCGGGCGAGGCGATGGTCAAGATGCGCGGCGTCCCCTCGGTCACGGCCAGAATCATGGCGCACAGATCCACCCGAAGCGCATCGGCCGGATTGGGCGCAGTTGCCGTCACCTCATCCACGATCGACCATTCCGCGGCGGGCGACCCTGCGACGGGCCGTTGCCGCACCGGTCCGGCCGCTGGGTCGCTGCATCCAGTCCCCTTGCCTCACCACGCCGCCGCACCGTTTGCCATGGGCACCGTCACACCGATACATCCAGGCCCACCCGACCGGTGTGCGCACCAGGCGGCGGCGGTAAGCATGCGGGGTCTGTTCGAAGCGATCCAGACGGCGCAGCAGCAACGGTGACACTTCGTAACACTCCCCCATGATCCTCCCCCGGCCGGGGAACCAGACCACGGGATAGTGCCCCAGACTTCTCATATCGTGTCGTGCCGCGAGGTGCAGTCGCGCAATGAACCGGGCAGAGGCCATCAGCCCGTGCGCACTCGCACCATCACGCAGCGTCCCGTAGACGAAAAGCAGCGGACGGACCACGAGGCAGGCGTCGACGCGCGCTTCGGTTGCTAGACGGATGCCGTCCGGACGCCGGTCCAGGGATCGATGATCCCGGCCAATGCCGCCACGAAATCGAGCGGCTCGTCGAGGAACAGGTGATGACGCGCCTTGGGCAGGCAAACGAACGGAACATGCTCCGCATACCACTTGCGGGTGTTCTCGAGCATGAACTTGCCGAAGAGGACGCTTTTCTCGCCATAGACCATGGCCGTCGGCACGGTCAGGTTCCGAATCTCATGCGCCAGATTGTCATAGATGGTTTTTTGCAGGAAGCGCATGTCGAACTTCCAGGTCCATCCACCCTCCACCGGCATGAGGGAATGACGGGCGATGTAGTCGAGGATGTAGCGATTGGCGCAGGGCTGTGGCGGGACCAGCTTGAACCGCGACACGGCGGCTTCGAAGTCCGGATAGACGGTCTTTTTTTCCTTGAACGGCGAGGCGCGCAGGTCGTTGCCGGGGCTGAAACCGGGCGGAAAGATGGCAGAGTCGCAGATCACGATCCCCGACAATCGATCGGCATGGTTCAGTCCGGCCTTCAGCGTGGCCAAGCCGCCGAAACTGTGTCCTGCGATGACGGTATTGGCACCGAAACCCGCGTCCTCGCACACGCTGATCAGTTCCTTGGCGAACAGATCGCCGGAATACTGCTCACGATGACCGCTGTCCCCCATGCCGCTGAGGTCAATGGCGCACACCGAATAGCGATCGATGAAGAACGGGGCGATGAAATCCCACCAATGGGCGTGCGCGCCACCGCCGTGGACCAGCAGCAAGCCGGGCTTGCCGGCATCACCCCAGGAGAGGTAATGGATGGGACATCCCTCCACCTCGATCTGCTTTTCGCGGTACGGTGTTTCAAGCGCGCGGACGAACCAATCCGGCGCCTGCGTGATGTCCTGATCCATGCCAACAACCTCTGCGATTCGGCCAAGAACCCGAGCGGGTCGAACGATCGCCCAGAAAAGGGCCGATCATACCGTTTCAGGGACATGACAGGGTAGAGGACGATGAAAGGATCACTGCCCGCTCCGGGCCGTGATTGGGGAAGATGGTCGGGGCGGCAGGATTTGAACCTGCGACCCCCAGCACCCCATGCTGGTGCGCTACCAAACTGCGCTACGCCCCGACTGATCGCCCGTGAAGAAAGCGCTTCTGAGAGCGCCTCGACCCCGGCGAGGCGGCAATCATACCTGCAATGAACCCGGGTGGGAAGGCGTTGCGGGACTAGCCGTTGCGCATGAAGCGCAGGACTTCTTCCACTTCGCGGCGCAGTTGGCGGATGACTTCCAATGACTGCAACGGTTGGGACTTGGCCACGGGAGCCGCCAGTTTCTGGCGGGCTCCGCTGATCGTGAAACCCTGGTGATAGAGGAGATCGCGAATCTGGCGGATCAACAGGACGTCCGCACGCTGGTAGTAGCGGCGGTTCCCTCGCCGCTTGGAAGGACTGAGGGCCTCGAACTCCTGTTCCCAGTAGCGCAGGACGTGGGGCTTCACCGCACACAACTCGCTCACCTCACCGATGGTGAAGTAACGCTTCGCCGGGATGGTCGGCAGTTCGTCGTTATTGCCGATTTCCAGCATACGCATGCACCCGTGCACGGAGGTTCTGTCCGGGACGGAACGTAACGACCCGACGCGCGGAAATCGGAATTTCTTCGCCCGTCTTGGGATTGCGGCCAGGACGCTCGCCCTTGTCCCGAAGCTCGAAATTTCCGAATCCGGACAATTTGACTTGCTCGCCCTGCTCGAGCGCCTGGCGGATCGTCTCGAAGAACAGGTCGACCAAGTCCTTCGCCTCCCGCTTGTTGAGGCCCAGATCGTCGAACAACCGTTCCGCCATCACCGCTTTCGTCAATGCCATCAGCCCTACTCCCTGATCCGAGCGCCCGCGCGCTCAGCCAGTTGCCCAACGATCCTTGCGACCGCCTCATCCACGACGCTGTCCTCCAGAGTGCAACCATCATCTTGAAAAATCAAGCCAAATGCGACGCTCTTGGTGCCCTTTTCAAGGCCCGGCCCACGATAGACATCGAACAGGACGCACGCCTTCAATCGCTCGCCGCCCGTCGCCCGAATCATCTCCGCGAGATCGCCGGCCGGCGCCCCATCCGGAACCACCAGAGCCAGATCCCGCCGAACGGACGGGTAGCGCGACAGCGGTGAAAATCGTGGCACCGCAGTCGTCGGCAGGGCGTCCAGATCCCATTCGAACACGATCACCCCTTGCGGCAGATCCAGCGCGGCCACGACGCCGGGATGCAATTCCCCCAGCCAGCCGATCGGCTCGCCCGCCAGCATGAGCCGGGCACTTTTGCCTGGATGCAGCGCGGCATGTGTCGCGCTCCGAGCGTCCAGCACCGGCAAGTGCATCATGCCCGCCAGGGCTTCGAGATCGCCCTTGACCTCGAAGAAATCCGCGCCGGCACCGGATTTGTCCCCGCGCCATTGCTCGGGCAAGGACGGGCCATGGATCAGCCCTGCGAGCCGATTTTGCTGCCGGATGCCGGCGGGGTCGCGCGCGAAGACCGCGCCGATCTCGAACAGGCGCACCCGGCCACTCTGCCGCTTTAGATTGCCCTGCAGCGCCCGGACCAGGCCGGGCCACAGACTGGTGCGCATCTGTGAGAGATCGCTGGCGATCGGATTGAGGAGGTCGATTGCCACGGCCTCCGCACGAAAAGGCGCCTGCAACGCCGGATCCACGAAACTGTAGGTGATCGCTTCGTGATAGCCGCGCTCGACCAGCAAGCGGCGGATCGTGCTGGGGGAGATGGCCATCTCCGGCGCCGCGACAGGCCGGAGCGCCACCTGCGGTCGACGTGCCTCCAGCGCCTCGTATCCGCGCAGGCGGATCAACTCTTCGATCAGATCCGCTTCGATCCTGAGGTCGAATCGATAGGCCGGTGGCTGCACGATCCAGCCGGCCTCGTTGCGCTCCCATGCCGTGTGCAGTCGCGTGAGCAAGCTCTCGGCCTGAGCAGCCGGAAATTCTCCTCCCAGCACCCTGATCAGCCGCGCGTGGCGCAAGACGATGGCGGGCGCCTCGCAAGCGGATTCCTGCGCAGCGATCACGGGGCCGGCAACGCCGCCCGCGATCTGCAACAGCAGCGCCGTCGCCCGCTCCAGCGCCTCGCGCTGCTGCGTCGGATCGACGCCGCGCTCGTATCGCTGCGCCGCATCGGTCTGCAGGCCATGCCGCCGTGCCCGCCCGGCAATGGCGTGCGGCGCAAAAAACGCACATTCCAGGAACACGCGCCGCGTCTCCGTGTCCACGGCGCTGCGCCGACCGCCCATGATCCCGGCCAGCGCCACGGGGCCCTGCTCGTCCGCGATCACCAGCTCATCCGCAGCCAAGGCGATGTCCTGGCCGGTCAACAGCGTCAAGCGCTCGCCGCCTTGAGCCCAGCGCACCGCAAGATCGCCTCCGATGCGATCCAGATCGAAGGCATGCAGCGGCTGCCCCAGTTCCAGCAGCACATAGTTGGTCACATCGACGACTGGGCCGAGGCTGCGCAGACCGGCGCGGCGCAGGCGCTCGCGCATCCACAGCGGTGTCCCGGCAGCAGGGTCGAAGCCCTCGATCACCCGGCCCAGGTAGGCCGGACACGCCTCGGTCTCGCGCACAGCGACGGCCAGCGTTGCCGTGCCCGAGCTGGCAACGAGGTCCCGGAAGGGGCTCGACAGTGCCGCCCCCGTCAACGCCGCCAGCTCGCGGGCGATGCCGCGCACACTGAGGCAATCACCGCGATTGGGCGTCAGGTCGATTTCCAGGACATGCGCGTCGAGTGACAGGTAAGTCCGCAGATCCTGACCGACGGGCGCGTCGTCCGGCAGCTCCAGCAAACCCTCGGACGTTTCCGCAAGGCCCAGCTCTTTGGCAGAGCACAGCATCCCGAAGGACTCGACCCCCCGCAGCCGCGCCGGCTTGATCTCGAGTCCATGCGGCAGTTGTGCGCCGACCTGCGCCAGGGGAACACAAAGTCCCACGGCGGCATTGGCCGCACCGCAAACGACCTGCAGATGGGCCGAAGCACCGGCATCAACTTCGCAGACCCGCAGGCGATCGGCCTGGGGATGCGGGGCGATGCCGACGATGCGGCCCACGACCACCCCTCGGAACGGGGGCGCCGCCGGCTCGATGCCGTCGACCTCCAGTCCGCCCATGGTGAGTATGTGGGCCAAGGCCGCAGCCGGAGGTACGGGTTCGACCCATTCTTTCAGCCAGTCATCCGCCAAACGCATCGATCACCTGTCCGCAAAAGTCGCCCAGCATCACGAAAACTGCCGCAAGAATCTCAGGTCATTCTCAAAAAACAGTCGCAGATCATTGATTCCATAGCGAAGCATGGCCAAGCGCTCCACACCCATCCCGAAGGCATAGCCCGTATAACGCTCGGCGTCGATTCCGACATGGCCGAACACGGCCGGATGCACCATGCCGCAGCCCAACACCTCCAGCCAGCCGGTCTGCTTGCAGACGCGGCAGCCCGAACCTTCACAGATGACGCAGGCCATATCGACTTCGGCGGATGGCTCGGTAAACGGGAAATAGGAGGGCCGGAACCGGATGGGTAGCGAGCGCTCGAAAAATGTCTGAAGAAAGTCCTGAAGAACACCATACAACTCATTGAAACTAGCGTCTTCATGCACCACCAGCCCTTCGACCTGATGGAACATCGGCGTGTGGGTGAGGTCCGAGTCGCAGCGATAGACCCGCCCCGGGGCAATCAGGCGCAAGGGCGGCGCTTGCCGTTCCATGGCGCGGATTTGCACCGGGG
>PKCW01000032.1 GCA_002862965.1 Pseudomonadota bacterium | reverse complement strand
GCCACCCCGGTGGCGTCACAGCCACAGCATGCGGCCGGTCTCGAAGGGATGGGCCAGTGCGGGGTGGAAGGGAAACAGGCGCACCTCATAGCTGTACAGCCCCGCCTCGCTCATCGGTTCCTGCAGGGCGAAGACCGTGGCATTGCCGTCCGTCCCGACGGCTTGCAAGGGGTAGCAGGTGCGGCGGTGAAACCGTCCGAAGGTGTCTTCCTCGCCCAGTACGCATTCCAGGCGGACGTGCTCGGCGGCGAGCCCGTTCAGCTCCACCCGCACGCGCAGATCGAGCGGCGCGTCGACCATGATGCGCGCCGGCACCTCTCCCAACCGCTGCATCCGCACTCCGTCCCAGGCGCCACGCACCGCAGCCTTCCATTGCGTCAGCTCACGGGCCCGCGCGCCGCCGTCCGCGGCGAGGTGCCGGCCGTGCGCGATGGCCGGCACGTAGTATTGCCGGATGTAATCCTCCAGCATCCGGTCGGCGCTGTGCCGCGGCAGGATGGTCTGCATCGCCGCCTTCGAGCGGCCGACCCAGCCGGGCGAGTAACCCTGGCTGTTGCGTGCGAAATAGAGCGGAATCACCTCGTGCTCCAGCACGTCGAGCAATTCCTCGGCCTCCAGCCGGTCGCGGGTATCGGCGTCGACCCCGGTCTGCGGGACCAGGCCCCAGCCGTTCGTGCCGTCGAAGGTTTCGCCCCACCAGCCGTCCAGGATGCTGACGTTGAGCGCGCCGTTGAGTCCGGCCTTTTGCCCCGAGGTGCCGCAGGCCTCCATGGGGTATTCGGGCGTGTTGAGCCACACGTCGACGCCGGAGACGAGCTTGCGACCCAGCGCGAGATCATAGTTCTCGATGAAGAAAATCTTGTCCTCGAACTCCGGCTGTTCGGCATAGTCGCCGATGATGCGGATCAGGTCCTGCCCCGGGCGGTCCTGCGGATGGGCCTTGCCCGCGAACAGCAGGACGATGGGCCGGTCGGCCTGATTGAGGATGCGCGCCAGCCGCACCGGATCGCGGAAGAGCAGGGTGGCGCGCTTGTAGGTGGCGAAGCGGCGGGCAAAGCCCAGGACCAGCGGTGGATTGCCGTTGGGGGACAGGTGGGCCAGCATGCGCTGGATGTGGGGCTCCCCGAAATGGTTGCGGCGGTATTGCCGGCAGAGTGCTTCGCGCACATGGTCCAGCAATCCGATCTTGATGTTCTGGCGCAGGCTCCAGAAGGCCTGGTCGGAAATCGCCTCGACGTAATCCTGCCAAAAGCGCCGATCGGTCATGCGGTCACGCCAGCCGCGCGAGCGCGAATCGAAGAACATGACCCATTCGCTGGCGAGGAAAGTCATGACGTGCACGCCGTTGGTGACGTAGCCGATGGGATTTTCCTCGGGCGGGATCTGCGGCCAGTGGTAGGCCTCCATGCGTGAGGCCACCTCGCCGTGGATGCGGCTCACGCCGTTGTGAAAGCGTGATCCCCGCAGCCCCAGCGACGTCATGTTGAAGCTGGCTTCCTCTCCCGGCGAGCGGCCGAGTGCCAGCAACTCGTCCGTCCCGATGCCGAGCGCGTGCGCGAAATCGGCGAGATACGGCTCGATCAGCGCGCGCTCGAACACATCATGTCCGGCGGGCACCGGGGTGTGGGTGGTGAACAGTGTGGCAGCCGCCACCTGCTCCATGGCGGCCGCGAACGGCAGGCCGCCCGCGACCAGTTCGCGGCAGCGTTCGAGCACCAGAAACGCTGCGTGCCCTTCGTTGATGTGCCAGACGGTGGGCGCGATGCCCAGCGCGCGCAAGGCCCGGACGCCGCCGATCCCAAGCACGATTTCCTGGGTGAGCCGTGTGGTGCGGTCACCGCCGTAAAGCTGGTAGGTAATGACCCGATCTTCGGGGCGATTCTCGGCAACGTCGGTGTCCAGCAGATAGAGTTTCAGATGACCGACGATGGCTTGCCAGACCCGCGCCCGCACCGTGCGGCCCGGAAACGCGATCTGGATGTCCACCGGTTGCCCGTCTGCGCCGAGCGCCGGGGTGATCGGCAGATCTTCCAGTCGATGCGGCCTGAATTCGGCGCGTTGCTCCGCGTGTTCGTCGATGATCTGGGTGAAATAGCCCTGGTGGTACATCAGGCCGACCGCCACGAACGGCAATCCCAGATCGCTCGCGGCCTTGCAGTAGTCGCCAGCCAGAATGCCGAGGCCGCCCGAATAGATGGGCAGGCTTTCGTGCAGGCCGTACTCGGCGCAGAAATAGGCGATGACGTCCCGGGTCGGGTCCAGTTGGCGGGCGAGCCGGGGATGCATGCGGCGGGTCTGGTCCTGATAGTGCCGCGACACGTTCAGCGCGTATTCGTACTCCTCCATGAACGTGGTGTCGTCGAGCAATTCCTGCAGCCGGTGCTGGGAGATCTGCCGCAGGAAGACCTTGGGATTGTGTCCGCAGCGGTCCCAAAGGGCGGGGTCCATGTGGCGGAAGACCCGCCGTACACGCCGATCCCAGGCGTAAAGCAGATTGTTGGCGAGGACGTCGAGATCCCGCAGCTTTTCGGGCAGAAGCGGCTGAACTTCGATCGAAAACCGTGTGGGCGGCATGTCGTTTCCTCGTTCGTTGGGATCTGGATGCAGTTGCGGCCATCCGGCCTTCAGACCGACCGCCGGCCATGGGTGCGGCTGGGCCGCTCCCGCGCCGGCAGCCTAATCGAGTCCTGTGACGCGTCGCGCATCGTCGCTGTGTTCAAGGCCCTTTCGGATAATCGGCAATGTCGGGCCCCTTCTGGAAGGGCACCATGGCGCGGCGCACGAGGGCGCGCGGCACGAGGCGCAGCCCTGCCACCGCGAGGCGGTTGGTCCAGCCGGGAATGGCCACCACGCGGCGCGCCCGGATCAGCGCATAGGCCTGAACCGCCGTGGTGCGTGCATCGGCCATCAGCGGGCGGAAGCGGCCACCGATATAGGCCGCCTGATTGTGCGCGGTTTCCTGGAAGCGCGTCTCCACCACGTTGGGGCAGACCGCCGTGACCGCGACCCCCGAGCCGCGCAGTTCCGCCGCGATCGCCTCCGAGAACGACAGCAGGTAGGCCTTGGAGGCGAAATAGATCGCCATGTAGGGGCCGGGCGTGTAGCCGGCCATGGAAGCCATGTTCACCACCTGTCCGCGCCGCCGCGCCAGCATGCCGGGCAGGAACAGCTTGGTGAGCTGGGTCGGGGTGAGCATGTTGAGCTGCATCTGCCGGGTCTCGGCGTCGAAATCGATGTCGGAGAAGCGGCCGTAGGTGCCGAAGCCGGCGTTGTTGACCAGGGTCTCGACGGTATGGCCGCGGCGCTGGACTTCCGCGAACAGCTCGCGGGCGGCCTCGGGACGGGCCAGATCCATCGCGATCGTGTCGACGGCGATGCCGTGCGCCGCGCGCAGTTCTGCGGCGACGTCCGCGAGGCGCTCGCCGCTGCGGGCCACCAGAATCAGGGCCTGCCGGTCGGCCGCGAAGCAGCACGCCAGTTCGTGGCCGAGGCCGTAGGAAGCGCCGGTGATCAGTACGGCGCTGGTCAGGGGCGCATGAGGCGCCGGGGTTCCGTCCATGGGTTTCTCCACAATGAGGCGCGTCTGCACGGCCGCGCCGATCCATTATCATGGACGTTTTGACCGCGGTGAACCAACGATGGGGTGGCAGGACAAGCTGTTCGGCGGGCTCCGCCGTCTGCCGTTTCTGGCGGCCAGCCCCATGGCCGAGGCTGCGGCGCTGGCGCGCGCCGATCATCATCGCCACGGCCGGCAGCCCCGGGTCTTCGACGATCCCTGCGCGCTCACCCTCGTCAATCCCGCCTACCGGCTGCTGGTGCGCCCGCGCCTCGGCGCGCTGGCCGGACGGCTGAGCGGTTTTCATCGCACCTTCCTCGCCGGAGCTGCCACGACTCTGGTGCGCAGCCGCTACACCGAGGACCTGCTCGCGACCGCCGCGCGGGCGCAGGGGCTCGATCAGTACGTGATCCTGGGCGCGGGGCTGGACAGCTTCGCCTGGCGCCGGCCGCCGGCGCTGGACGCCGTGCAGGTGTTCGAGGTCGATCTGCCGGCGGTCCTGGCCGACAAGACCGCGCGCGCGCGCCGCGCCGGGTTGCCGACGCCGCAGCGGCGCACACCGGTGCCGCTCGATCTGTCGACGCCCGAGCGCTTGCCCGCAGCGCTGCGTGCCGCCGGTTTCGATGCGGCCCGGCCGGCCTTGTTCGCCTGGCTGGGGGTGGCTTATTACCTGGCGCCCGAGGCGTGCTCCCGCCTCATCGCGGCGGTCGGGCAGTGCGCCGCGCCGGGCAGCCATTTCACGCTGGATGTCCTCGCCGCGGGTGCATTCGCGCAGCCACGGCTCCCGCAGCTGTTGGCGCGGACCCGGCTCATGGCGCATCTGTTCGGCGAGTCGCTGCCCGGCGGGCTGCTGCTGGAGCAGTTGGCGCCGCCCCTGGCGCAGGCCGGATTCGATCCTGCCGAGTGCCTGGGACCGGACGCGCTGACCGCGCGCTATCTCGCCGGGCGCGAGGATTTGCGCGAGGTGTTGCCGCATCTGCATCTCATGCACGCCCTGAGGCCCGTCCCCTGACCCGTCGCACCGTGACGCGCCGCGCCGACCCGCCCCTGCCGGAGGGTCTGGATGCCTGCCGCAGCGCGGATCAACCCGCCCTGCGCCGACGCTGGTCGGCGCTGCAGGAGATGCAGCGGCGCGGCGGAGCAAGCGCGATGGCGATGGCCGAACTGACGGCGGCCATCGAGGCCAGCCGCGTGGCCTGCGCGATGCGGCGGGCGCGGCTGCCGGCCCTGCACTACCCGCCCGAGCTGCCCGTCAGCGGCGCGCGCGAGGCGTTGGTGGCCGCCATCGCCGCCCATCCCGTGGTGGTGATCTGCGGGGCGACCGGCTCGGGCAAGACCACGCAAATTCCGAAGCTGTGCCTGGAAGCCGGGCGCGGCATCCGCGGACTCATCGGCCACACCCAGCCGCGCCGGCTGGCGGCGCGCACCGTGGCGGCGCGGCTGGCCCAGGAGCTGGGCGCGCCGCTGGGCGAGGTGGCGGGTTATCAGGTGCGGTTCGCCGAGCAGCTCGGCCCCGACCCCTTCATCAAGGTGATGACCGACGGCATCCTGCTCGCCGAGCTCACCCGCGACCGCATGCTGTGGGCCTACGACACCCTGATCCTCGACGAGGCGCACGAGCGCAGCCTGAACATCGATTTCCTGCTGGGTTACCTCAAGCAGTTGCTGCCGCGCCGGCCGGATCTGAAGCTGATCATCACCTCCGCCACCATCGATCCGGAACGCTTCGCCCGCCACTTCGACGGGGCGCCCGTCTTCAGCGTGGCGGGGCGCACCTACCCGGTCGAGCTGCGCTACCGGCCGCTCGACGCCGATCCCAAGGCGCTGCGCGATCCCATCGACGGCGTGCTGGCGGCGGTGGCCGAGCTGGACCGGGGTGGCCGCGAGGACATCCTGGTGTTTCTGCCCGGCGAACGCGACATCCGCGAGGTCGGCGAGGCGCTGCGCCGGCAGAACCTGCCCGGCACCGAGATCCTGCCGCTCTATGCCCGCTTGGCCGCGCGGCATCAGGATCTGGTGTTCCGGCCACATCGGCAGCGGCGCATCGTGCTCGCCACCAACGTCGCCGAGACCTCGCTCACCGTGCCCGGCATCCGCCACGTCATCGACACCGGCCTGGCGCGCATCAGCCGCTACAGCCACCGCACCAAGGTCGGCCGGCTGCCCATCGAGCCCGTTTCCCAGGCCAGCGCCGACCAGCGCGCCGGCCGCTGCGGGCGCACCGCGCCGGGCGTCTGCATCCGCCTCTACGACGAGGCGGACTATCTGGCGCGGCCGCGCTACACCGATCCGGAGATCCTGCGCACCAATCTCGCGGGGGTCGTGCTGCAGATGAAGGCGCTGCGGCTGGGCGACATCGAGGCCTTTCCCTTCCCCGATCCGCCCGATGCGCGCTATGTGAAGGACGCCGTGCAACTGCTGCGCGAGCTGGGCGCGCTCGATGCCGCCGGCCAGCTCACCCGCCGCGGCCGCGATCTGGCGCGGCTGCCCGTGGACCCGGTGATCGGGCGCATGGTGCTCGGCGGTGCCGAACATCACTGCCTGCACGAGGTGCTCATCATCGCCGGCGCGCTGGCGGTCGGCGATCCGCGCGAGCGGCCGCCGGAGCAGGCGGCGCTCGCCGACGGCAAACAGGCGGTGTTCCGGCATCCCCGCTCGGATTTCCTGAGTTACCTGCGGCTGTGGGAGGCCTGGCGCGCGGCCGGCACTTCGGGCGCGGCGCGGCGGCAGTTCTGTGAAGCGCACCTGGTCTCGGCGCTGCGCATGCGCGAGTGGTCGGATGTGCACCGCGAACTGCTGCAACTGGCGCACGAGCAATCGCTGCGGGTGAATCAGGAGCCGGCGGACGAGGCCGCCATCCATCAGGCCCTGCTCAGCGGATTGCTGGGGCGCATCGGGCGCAAGCGCGAGGAGGGTGACTATCAGGGCGCACGCGGCGTGCACTTCCATCTGCATCCCGGCTCCGGCCTGGCGCGCAAGCGGCCGGACTGGGTGATGGCCGCCGAACTGGTGCAGACCACCCGGCTCTATGCGCGCACGGTGGCGGCGATCGAGCCGGCCTGGGTCGAGGCCGCGGCGGGTGACCTGCTCAAGCGCAGCTATCTGGAGCCGCACTGGCAGGCGCGCGCCGGGCGGGTGGGCGCTTACATGCAGACCAGCCTGCACGGGTTGATCCTGAGCGCCAGACGCCCGGTCGATTACGGACCCATCGATCCGGCGCTCGCGCGGGAGCTCCTGATCCGCGAGGGTCTGGTGGCCGGCGAGTGCCGCACCCGCGGGGGCTTTCTCACGCACAACCGCGCGCTGTGGGCCGCGCTGACCGAGGAAGAGGCCAAGCTGCGTCAGCCCGGCGCCCTGCTGGATGAGAACGCGCCCTTCGACTTCTACGCGCAGCGCGTGCCGGCGGAGGTCTACGACATGGTGCGTTTCGAGCGCTGGCGCCAGGAGGTCGAGCGCACTGCGCCGCAGCACCTCCTCATGCGCCGCGAGGATCTGGTGCGCGCCGACTCGGCCTGGGCGGACAGCCGCGCCTATCCCGACCGGATGACGGTCGCGGGCATGCCGCTGCGCCTGCGCTACCGCTTCGAGCCCGGCGATCCCGAGGACGGGGTGACGGTCGAGATTCCCCTGCCGGCGCTGGGGCCACTGCGCGCCGAGGCATTCGAGCGCCTGGTGCCGGGCATGCTCGCGGACAAGGTGGAGGCGCTCATCCGCGCCCTGCCCAAGGCGCTGCGCCGCCATTTCATCCCCGCGCCCCATTTCGCCCAGGCCGCGACCGAGGCGCTGCTGGAAGCGCCCGAGGCGCCGTTACGCAGCGCGCTGTCAGAGGCCCTGGCGCGCATGACCGGCGTCACGGTGCCGCCCGAGCAGTGGCCGGAGGAGACGCTGCCCGACAATCTGCGCATGCGCTTCGAGGTGCTGGCGCCGGATGGGGGCGTCGTTGCGGCCGGGCGCGATCTGGCCGCGCTGCAGGCCGCCCATCGCGGCGACGGGCGGATCGCGGCGCCGGCACCGGCCGCCCCGACGATGGGCGGTGAGGCGGCGCGCTGGAATCGGGACGGCGTGACCGTGTGGGATTTCGGGCCGCTGCCCGAGGGGCCGGTGGACATCGTGCGGGCCGGCTTGCGAGTGCCGGCCTGGCCGGCACTCGCGGCGGAAGGGAGCGCCGTGGCGCTGCGCCTGTTCGACCGGCCCGAGGCCGCCCGGGCCGCGCACCGCGCCGGCGTGCTGGCGCTGGTGCGTCTGCAACTGGGCGCCGCGCTGCGCCTGCTGGAAAAACAACTGCCGCTGACGCGCGAGCTGGGGCTTCTGTACGCACCGCTGGGCCGCTGGGAGGCGCTGCGGACTGATCTGATCGAGGCGGTGCTCAAGCGATCGTTTCTGGCCGCGCCCTTGCCGCGCGATGCCGAGGGCTTCGCCGCACGTCTCGACGCGGGCCGGCGTCAGCTCATGGGTACGGCCGGACAGGTCACGCAGGCCGTGCATGCCGCGCTCACCGAGCACAAACAGCTCCGGCCCTTGCTGCAGGCGGAGGCAGCCGAACCCCGGCGCAGCGTCCTCGCCGACATCCGGGCGCAGGCCGACTGGCTGATGGCGCCAGGGTTCGCGGCCCGCATCGAGGATCCCTGGCTCGGCCGGCTGGCGATCTACCTCAAGGGCGCGCGGCTGCGGCTCGAGAAGCTGCCCGGCCGGGCAGCGCGCGACGCCCAGTGGCAGGCGGCCGTGGCGCACTGGCTGCGCCGCCTCGCGGATCTGCCGGCCACCGACGATCCCGCGCGTCAGACCCAGCGGGACGTGCTGCGCTGGATGATCGAGGAATACCGCCTGTCGCTGTTCGCGCAGGAGCTCGGCGCCCTGGGCCGGGTCTCCGAACGCCGGCTGACGGAACTGTTCGAGGTCTGTCGCTGAGTGGAAACAGTTGCTTGCGCCGGTCGGCGTGTTCCAATCTGTACGCGCCCCAAGAGGGGTGTCTGGTTGGAGTGACAGCCATGAAACGGTTATTGCTGGCGGGACTGATTGGTTTGTTGGGATCGACAAGCGCGCTGGCAGGCGATGAGCGGCGCGAGGCGATCGTGGCCGGCGCACTGGGCGGCGCGGCCGGCGCCGTGATCGGCCAACAGATGGGCGGCGCCACGGGTGCGGCCATCGGTGGCGCACTGGGCGGCGCGCTCGGCGCGGGTCTGGCGGTGGACGACCATGACCACGATCGCCCCGCCTACTACGGCGGCCACGCGGCGCCGGTGGCCTACTATCCGGCGCGGCCGGTCGCCTATTACCCGGCGCGGCCCGTGGCCTACTACCCCGCGCGGCCGGTCGCGTATTACCCCGCCCGGCCAGTGGCCTACGCCCCGGCACGCCCGGTGGTGATCAACCGGACGGTTGTGGTGCCCCGCGGGCACTACCACCCGGTGGCGCGGCATGTGGCGCGCGAGGCCGCCTGGCATGATCGTCGCCATCATGACCGGCACCACGATCATTGATCGACACCGGTCGGTTCGCTCGGGCGGGGCGGATGGTCGCAAGCCATCCGCTCCACTCGAAACTCACAGGGGGATGACCACCATGAAACGCAATTTGAGACTTCTCGGGATCGCGGTCGTGGCCTTGGTGTATGGCGCGCAGGCGCCGGCCCAGAGCGCCACGACCGAAGCCGCCATCGGTGGCGCGCTCGGCGGCGCCACGGGCGCGGTCATCGGCCAGCAGGTCGGTGGCCGCGAGGGCGCCATCCTCGGCGGCGCCGTCGGGGCGGCGGCCGGCACCGCCATTGCAGTCGACAAGGACGACGGCCACCGTCACGCAGTCGGCATTCCGGCGCCGGCCGTCATCGTCGCCCCGCCCGCGCGCGGCGGCGGCTTCTGCCCGCCGGGACAGGCCAAGAAAGGCAACTGCTGAAGGCTTGCGCCGCCTCCGCGGCGGCGCATCACCGCCGCGCGCTTGGCCCTGCACCCGCGCAGACGGTGGGCGCCGCCCAGGTTCGCGGAACGATAACGGTCAACGCTGAAAGCCGGAGTCGGCCGGCGCGATTCAGCCGGCGGCTTTGCCGTAGCGGCGCACCACGTAGTCGTCCACGATGCGCGAGAAATCCGCGGCGATGGTCTCGCCCTTGAGCGTGACGGTCTTTTCGCCGTCCACATAGACCGGCGCCACCGGCACCTCGCCGGTGCCCGGCAACGAAATCCCCACATTGGCATGCCGGCTTTCGCCGGGGCCGTTGACCACGCAGCCCATGACGGCGACGGTCATGTTCTCCACGCCCGGATAGTGCTCGCGCCAGAGCGGCATCTGCTCGCGCAGGTGGCTCTGGATGTCGCGGGCGAGTTCCTGGAACACGGTGCTGGTGGTGCGTCCGCAGCCGGGGCAGGCGACGACGCTGGGCGTGAAGGCGCGCAGCCCCATGCTCTGCAGGATCTCCTGCGCCACCTCGACCTCGCGGGTGCGCGACTCGCCGGGCTGGGGCGTGAGCGAGATGCGGATGGTGTCGCCGATGCCTTCCTGGAGCAGCACGGCCAGCGCAGCGGTGGAGGCGACGATGCCCTTCACGCCCATGCCGGCTTCGGTGAGGCCGAGATGCAGCGGGTAGGCGCAGCGCCGGGCCAGCTCGCGGTAGACGCGGATCAGATCCTGCACGCCGCTGAGCTTGCAGGAGATGATGATGCGGTCGGCGACGAGGC
>PKCW01000116.1 GCA_002862965.1 Pseudomonadota bacterium | reverse complement strand
GATGGTGCCGACATAGACCTTGCCGTTCCAGACCTGAGCCCCGCGATTGACGACGTCACAGCAAGCGTACTGGCCGCGCGTCTTGTCCACATCGAGATCATTGCGCCACAGAAGCTTGCCGGTCCGGGCGTCGAGGGCGTACACCTCGCTCCAGGCGCCGGTGGCGTACATCACGCCGTCGACCACGATGGGCGTGGCTTCGAGCCCGCGGTTGGTGCCGGTCTCCCAGGCCCATGCGAGCCCCAGATTGGGGACGGTCTGGTCATTGATCTGTTTGAGCGGGCTGTAGCGATCCTCGCCGTAGGTCCGGCCGTGCAGCATCCAGTTGCCGGGTTCTTCATCGGCCTTGACCAGCCGTTCGCTCGTCATCCGTGCCAGCGAGTCGCGGATGGCTTCGGCGGGCGCGGTATCTTCGCGGGTGAGTGCGGCATGGGCCATCCCCTGGCTGAGGACGAGCCCCAGCAACCCTGCCATGAATCGATGCTTCACGGGAAAACCTCCCTGTATTTCTTACAACGGGTGGACGAAAACTGCGGCATGCTGCGCGCAAATGTCGTGGCTGTCCAGAATGCCTCGGCTCGAAAGAGCAAGGGCCGCTGACGGCGGCCCTGCTCGATGATGTCGTGCTATGGCTTCATGCAAGCCACTTGGAAACGCGCTGCAGCAAACCAACCGCGCTTTTTGGATAAGGGCCCTTGACGAACATGCTGGGCGAGAACCAGTTGCGCTGGTAGAGCACACCCTTCTTGTGCGAGAACTCGACGAAGCCGTCGAAGCCATGGTAGGCGCCCAGCCCGCTCGGGCCGCTGCCGCCAAAGGGCAGGTTCGGATGGGCGATGTGCAGCATGGTGTCGTTGACGCAGGCCCCGCCGGAGATGGTCTGGCCAATGACGTGATCCGCGCGCTTGCGGTTGGCGTCGAAGTAATAAAGGGCCAGCGGGCGCGGCCGCTCCTGCACATAGCGCATGGCCTGCTGCAGGCTGTCGTAGCCCATCACCGGCAGGACGGGCCCGAAGATTTCCTCCTGCATGACCGCCATGTCGTCGTTGACGTTGGTGATCACGGTATGCGGAATCACCCGCTTGCCTTCGGGGATCGGTTCGTTGCGCGGATTGATCTGCACCACGTTCGCGCCCTTCTCGCGCGCATCGTCGATGAGCGCATTGACGCGCTTGAAATGCCGGTCGTTGACGATCCAGGTGATGTCCTGGTTGTCGGCCACCGTGGGATAGCGCTTGGAAATGGCGCGGGAATAGGCGTTGACGAACTCCTGCTCCTTGCCCTTGGGCACCATCACGTAGTCCGGCGCGATGCAGGTCTGGCCCGAATTCACCGTCTTGCCGAGCAGGATGCGTTGCACGGCCTTTTCGATGGGATAGTCCTCGCCGATGATGGTCGGGGACTTGCCGCCCATCTCCAGCGTGACGGGGGTCAGGTTCTTCGCCGCCGCCATCATGATCTTGCGGCCGATCTCGGTGTTGCCGGTATAAATCAGGTGGTTGAAGGGAAGCTCGGAGAACTCGATGGCCTTTTGCACATCGCCCGTCACCACGGTGATGAAGCCGGGATCGAAATGCTTGGCGATCAGTTCGGCAATCACCTCGGAGGTCCGGGGGGTGACATCCGGCGGCTTGATCATGGCGTGGTTGCCGGCGGCCAGAACGCCGATCAGCGGCGAAAAGATCAGGAAGGCGGGGTAATTCCAGGCGCCCATGACGCCGACCACGCCCTTGGGCTGATAGACGGCATAGCCGGTTGCCGGCAGGGACTGGATGCTGTTGGCCACCTTGTGCGGCTTCATCCACTTCTTGACGTGGCCCTTGGTGAGGCGGATCTCGCCGAGATTCGCCAGCACCTCCGTGAGCACCGTCTCGTGCGGCGAGCGGTGACCGAAGTCGGCCATCACGGCCTTGACGAGTTCATCGCTGTACTCGCCGATGGCCTTGCCGAGGATCTGCAGCGCCTCGACGCGCTGCTTGGCGTCGCTGATGCCGCGATCGAGAAAGGCCTTCTGCTGGGCTTGCAGCAGAGGCAGCAGGGGGTTGCTGGCCGGCGCTTCCTGCTGGCGCGCCAGACCGGAAATGGAAATCGGCTGGGGTGAGCTCATGGGGGGTCCCTCCTTGATCGATCTTATGGCGGCGCTGCCGCGTGCAACGCCGAACGTTTAATATTTATGCTTGGCTGAACAAATGGTCAAGTCCCGCGCGCAAGTCCGGTGGAGCGACGGAATCCCGGGCGGCGCGAAACGCGGGCCGACAGCGTGACGCGCGGCATCCCGGCGCACGGCGGCATCGGGTCGGCGGGCCAACGCGCCCCGGGTTGATGCGCACCGTCCCCTGGGGCAAGATGCGCGCGTGACGGCCGCCCGTATCGCTAAGGAGAACGACACATGGCGCATGGCGAGGTCAATGTCGAGCCGCCGCAGATCGGCGCGAATACCCCCGCGGCAGAAAAGGTCTATACCGTGCATCGCGGCGACCTGCCGATGTACTGCCCGGTCCCCGGCAGCAGTCTGTGGAACGGCCATCCGCGCGTCTATATCGCACTCGAGCGCCCCGGCGACGAAAGCCGCTGCATCTATTGCGGCGCGCGCTTCCGCCTCGTCGATTGAGCCGGCTTGCGCATCGTCCACGTCAATCTCGCCCGCGGCTATCGCGGCGGTGAACGCCAGACCGAACTGCTGATCCGTGCCCTGGCCCGCGCCGGACAGCGCCAGGCGATCTGGGGACGCGCGGGCGAACCGCTGCTGGCCCGCCTCGGGGATGTCCCCGGGCTCGAATCCCTGGCCTTGCGCCCGCCTTACCTTGGCGCGCTCACCGCCAGCCGCCCGGGCGATCTGCTGCACGCCCACGAGGGCAAGGCCACCCATGTCGCCCATGCCGTGCAACGGCTGCGACGGCGGCCCTATCTCATCACGCGCCGGGTGCCCAATCGCCCCAAGGACGGCCGCTGGACCCACGCCGTCTATCGCGGCGCAGCGCATGTCGTGGCCATCTCGGACGCCGTCGCGAACGCCTTGCGCGCCTGGGAACCGCGGCTCGCGCCGGTCCGTATCGCCTCGGTCACCGGCCTGCAACCGCCCGACCCCGCGCGCGCCGCCGCGCTGCGCGCCCGTCATCCCGGCCGGCTGCGCATCGGACAGGTGGGCGCGCTGGTCGATCACCACAAGGGCCAGCGGGTGCTGCTCGACGCCCTGCGCCGCGCGCCCGATCTGGCCGATTGTCCAGTGCTCCTGATCGGGTCGGGCAAGGACGAGGCTGCGTTGCACCATGCAGCGGCGGACCTGCCGCAGGTCGTCTTCACCGGCTTCGTGGACAATGTCGCCGATTATCTGGCTGCGCTGGATGTGTTCGTGTTCCCCTCGCGCGAGGAGGGCTTGGGCTCGACCCTGATCGACGCCATGGCCCAGGGGCTGCCCATCGTCGCCAGCCGCGTCGGGGGCATACCGGAGCTGATCGCGCATGAGCGCACCGGCCTGCTGGTGCCGCCCGGCGACCCGGCCGCGCTGGCGGCGGCGCTGGCGCGACTGGCGGGCGATCCCGGCTTGCGCGCGCGATTGGGCGCCGCGGCGCGGGCCGCGGCAGCGGTTTACACCCCGGAGGCCATGGCCGCCGCTTACCTCGATCTCTACCACGACATTGCCCGGGAGCACAGCGCATGATCATCGTCACCGGCGGAGCAGGTTTCATCGGCAGCAATCTGGTGCGCGCCCTGAACGCGCGCGGCCGCACCGACATCTGGGTCGTGGACGACCTCACCGACGGCACCAAATGCCGCAATCTGGCCGACTGCACGCTGGCCGACTACCTGGATCGCGACGAGCTGTTCGCCCGGCTCAGTGGCTCCGGCCTGCCGCCGATCGAGGTGGTGTTCCATCAGGGCGCCTGTTCGGCCACGACCGAATGGGACGGGCGCTACCTGATGCGCAACAACTACGGCTATTCGCGCGACCTGCTGAACTGGTGCCTGGAGCGACGCGTCCCGCTCATCTATGCCTCCTCGGCGGCGGTCTACGGCGGCGGGCGGGTGTTCCGCGAAGACCCGGCCTGTGAAGCGCCGCTCAACGCCTACGGCTACTCCAAGCTGCTCTTCGATCAGGGGGTGCGCCGCGTGCTGCCACGTGCGGCCTCGCAGGTCGTGGGCCTGCGCTATTTCAACGTCTACGGCCCGCGCGAGCAGCACAAGGGCGCGATGGCCAGCGTCGCCTGGCATGCGCGCAACCAGTTGCAGGATTCCGGCACCATCGCGCTGTTCGAGGGCAGCGAGGGCTATGGCGACGGAGAGCAGCGGCGCGATTTCATCCACGTCGATGATGTCGTTGCGGTCAACCTGTGGTTCTGGGCCCATGCCGACCGGCGCGGCATTTTCAACGTCGGCACCGGCCGCGCCCAGACCTTCAACGAACTGGTCCAGCCGATCATCCACCATGCCGGCCGCGGCGAGATCCGCTACATCCCGTTCCCGGAGCATTTGCGCGGCCGCTACCAGAGCTTCACCGAAGCCGACATCGGCGCGCTGCGCGCGGCCGGCTACGATCAAGCCTTCCTCGACGTCACCGACGGCGTGAGTCGCTACATGGCCGCGCTCGATGCCCGCGACTGACGCCGCGCCGGTCCTCGTCGTCGGACCGGCCTGGGTGGGCGACATGGTCATGGCCCAGAGCCTGTTCATGACCCTGAAGGCACAGCGCCCCGACCGGGCGATCGACATCCTGGCGCCGGGCTGGTCGCTGCCGCTGATCGCCCGCATGGGCGAGGTGCGCGCGGGCATCGAAATGCCGCTGGGCCACGGCGAGTTCGATCTCAAGCTGCGCCGCCGACTGGGCCATGCGCTGCGCGACGCCGGTTACGGTCAGGCCATCGTCCTGCCACGCTCCTTCAAGTCCGCCCTGGCGCCGTTCTTCGCCCGCATCCCGCGCCGCACCGGTTATCGCGGCGAGCTGCGCTACGGCCTGCTGAACGACATCCGCCCGCTCGATGAAGGGCTGCTGCCGCGCACGGTCGACCGCTTCGTCGCGCTGGGCGGTGAGCCGGGCGCGCCGCTGCCACCCCCCATTCCGCTGCCCCGCCTGCGCGTCGACCCCGCGCGCCAGCAGGCGCTCATCGAGACGCTGGGGCTCACCGAGGACCGGGCGCATCCGTGCATCGCACTCATGCCCGGCGCCGAGTACGGACCGGCCAAGCAATGGCCGGGCTTCGGCGCGCTGGCCGCGCAGCTCGTCGCGGCCGGTCGCCGGGTGTGGATTTTCGGATCACCCAAGGAAGAGGCGCTCGGCGCGGCCATCGCGGCGCAGGCCGGCGCCGGCGCGCGCAATCTCTGCGGCCGCACCGCACTGGCCGATGCGGTCGATCTCATCGGGCTGTGCCGGGCCGCGGTGAGCAATGATTCCGGGCTGATGCACATCGCCGCGGCGACGGGCGTCCCCTTGGTGGCGATCTACGGCTCCTCCACACCGGAGTACACGCCGCCGCTCACCCAAACGGCGGCGATTCTCTGGCGGCGCCTGCCCTGCAGCCCGTGTTTCGCGCGCAACTGTCCGCTCGGCCACACCGACTGTCTGCACGGCATCCCGCCGGCCGAGATCCTGGCCGCGCTCGACGGCTTGGCGCAGAACGGCTGAGGCGGGCGCATCCCGCTCAGCTCCAGCGCAGCTCGCAAGCCAAGGGCAGATGATCGGATGCCCGTCGTGCCAGCGCCGTGCGCGGGGCGTGCAGGCGCGTCAGGCGTGCCGGCGCAGATGCCCAGATCCGGTCCAGCCGGAACAGCGGGCAGCGCGACGGGAAGGTCGGCGGCGCGGTGCCACCACCGGCAAAATGCCGCTGCAGCCAGCGCAAGGGCCGCCCCCACAGGAACCATTCGTTGAAATCGCCGAGCAGCACCGTCGCGTCCACGGGTTCCCGCGCCGCCTGCATCACCGCCAGCAACCGCCGCACCTGCAACCGGCGTTCGGCCGGGCGCAAGCCCAGATGGGTGGCGATCACCGCCAGCCGGCGGTCACCATGGGCGAGCACGGCGCGGATGGCACTGCGCGCCTCCCGCTGCCCGACGCTGAGGTCGATCAGCGCGTAATCCAGCACCGGCAGGCGGGTGATGAGGGCATTGCCGTACTGGCCCTGCTCGCGCAGCAGGGTCGGGCCGGAGATGACCTGCAGCCCGGCGCGGGCGCGACAGGCGCCCAGCAGGTCGTCTCCGTGGTGGTAGGTTTCCACCTCCTGCAACGCCAGCACGTCGGCATCCAGCCCGGTCAGCACGGCGCGCACGCGCACCGGGTCGAAGCAGCCGTCGGTGCCCACGCAGCCGTGGATGTTGTAGGTCGCGACGACGAGCGGACGACGGGACACGGGCCTATCGCGGGGCTGACGGCGATTGGCCGCGCCCCTGCATCCAGCGATTGAGCCCCCAGGCCACGCCCGCCAGCAGGAGCACGCTCAGGATCAGCATCGTCACCGTCATCGCGCTCGGCTGGCGCAGGCTCGCCCACAGCCGGTCGGTGAAGAAGGCCAGCGCGGCGATGCCCGGACCCATGCCGGCCACTGTGCCGATGACGTAGTCCCGCAGCCGCAGGCGCAGCGATCCCGCGGCCAGATTGATGACGGCAAAGGGCGCTACCGGCACGACGCGCACCGTTGCCACGGCCAGAATGCCATTGTGCGCGATGCGCTCGGCGATCGCCTCGATCCGCCCGCCATCGAGCGGCCAGCGCCCCCGCCGCCCCATGAATACACCCAGTCCGTAGCCCGCCAGTGCGCTGAGCAGCGTTCCGGTCAGGGCGTAGGCGAATCCCGGCAGCGCGCCGAACACCAGAATGGTGGCGACGATCAGCGCCGTCACCGGCACCATCAGCAGACTCGCCGCGACGAAGGCCAGGACCAACCAGACCGGGGCCAGCGGCAGGCGGCCGATGGCGGCGACGGCCGCGCGCAGGCGCTCCGGCTCCAGCCACTCGCCCAGCGGGGTGAACCGCCACGCCAGCGCCAGTGCGAGCAGCGCCGCGCCCGCCCCGAGCGGCGCCAGATAGCGGCGGGCCTCGCGACGGCCGGATCGTGTGCCCGGAAAAAACTCGCGCATCAGCGCGTCCGGCGCGATCGGCCGTTCCGGATCGCAGATTTCCTGGCGGGTCAGCCAGGCGTCCTCGTAGGGCGGCAACTCGGGTTCCAGTGGCCGCAGCGACCGCCCCGGACCGCGCAGGGCCTCGATGGTCTGCAGCAGGCTGCCGTGATGGCCGAGCGCGGCGGCCACGGTATCGACGGTGGTCTCCAGATGCTCGGCCAGCAGGCGGTGCTGGAGGGCGCGGATCCCCGGCTGCGCCGCCGCCTCTCCGGGTGTCAGCTCGACCGCCAGGTCGCACTCGGTGTCCAGTCCCATCGAGCGGTTGTTGAGATTGGACGAGCCGATGTGCACGAAACGCTCGTCGACGATCATCAGCTTGCTGTGCAGCCGGATCGACTGATCCGGCGCCAGCCCGGGAATGTCGGCGTAGTACACATTGAACCGATGGTGGGCGTCGGCCGCGCGCAGGTTTTGCAGGATGCGGATGCGCATCCGGTCCATCGACTGCTGGGACAGCCAGCCATCGGTGGCGCGTGGCAGCAGGATCACGATCTCGGGTCCGTCCGGCGCCTGCAGCCGCTCGGCCAGCGCCGCGCCGATGCGATCGGACGTCAGGTACTGGTTTTCGATGTAGATGCTGCGCCGGGCAGCCGCGATGGCATCGAGGTAGAGCTGCTCGATCTCGCGCACCTCGGCCTGATCCTCATAGGCGGGGCGCGTGCGGCTGATGGCGACCTCGACGTCGTGCAGGTCATGGGCGACGCCGCGCGGCCACGGCGCCGCCGCTGCCGGGTTCACCGGCGGCGGCCGGGGCGGGTCTGTTTCCTCGCAGGTGGCGCGCGTCCAGCGCTCGCGCACCAGTTCGCCCAGCGCTGCCGCGACCGGGCCGCCGACCAGCATCATCACGTCATGATGCGGCCGGCCGCCCAGACCGTCGGCGGCGACCCGGCGCGGGTCGTCGATGCGATGCGCCGGTGTGTCCCAGCGCCCACGCGCCGGATCGAGCCCGCCCACGAAGGCCAGTGCATCGTCGATCACGGCGATTTTTTCGTGATGCGAGGCGCCCAGTGGAAACCAGTGATCCAGCCGGAAATGCACCCGCTCGTGCGTCGCCCAGTCGAGCTTGTAGCGGATGAGCCATTCCCGTCCGCGCCCCAGCAGCAGGGAGAAATCCCAATTGAGCATGAAGATCTGAAGCTGCGGCTGCCGGACCGCCGCGCCATCGAGCAGATCGCGCAGGGGCGGACAGGCCTGCGGCTGGGATGCGCCCCGGGGTGGCACCAGACACAGGCTGCTGTAGATGTCCCAGGTGAGCAGGAATGCGCTGGAGCGGGCCTGCTGCAGCGCGTCGTGCAAGGCGGCGAAGTAGGCCGCGCCGTCGATCAGAAAGGCCACTCGATCGGCCGGCGCCAGCCGCCAGCAGTTGCGCCCCGGCTCGAGGATGCGCTGAAACGACATGCAGGTTCCCTCTCCCGACGATGCGCACGGCCATCGTGCGCGAATGTGAACGTTGCGTTGTAGCTCGGCCCAGCATGCGGGACGGTGCCCGGACGCGCAACGCGCCCGGTCGCCGTGGGACGATCAGGCGGGGCACTTGCCTTTGCCGGTGGGTCGGTCGATCATCGGAACCGCCCGGCAGCGTCCCCCGCCAACCCCACGGATGCCATGCACAAAGCGCGACTCGAAACCTTCAGCGACGGCGTGGTGGCCATCCTCATCACCATCATGGTCCTCGAGCTGAAGGTTCCGCACGGCGCCCATCTCGCCGACCTCGCCGCACTCGCGCCCGTGTTCGCCAGCTACGTGCTGAGCTTTCTGTACATCGCCATCTACTGGAACAATCATCACCATCTGTTCCATGTCGTCGAACACGTCCACGGCCGGACGCTCTGGGCCAACCTCCACTGGCTGTTCTGGATGTCCCTGATGCCGTTTGCCACTGCATGGATGGGCGAGAACGGCTTCGCGCGGCTGCCGGTGGCGATGTACGGGGTCATTCTGCTGGCGACCGCCTGCGCCTATCGCCTGCTGACGGCGACGCTGGTGGCCGAGCATGGTCAGTCCTCCCGTCTTGCGGCCGCCATCGGCGGCGACCGCAAGACGGTGGGTTCGATTGCCGTGTATGCGGCTGCGATCGGCGTGGCCGGATGGGCGCCCTGGTTCGCCTGTGCGCTGTACGCGGCTGTCGCCGCCCTGTGGTTCATCCCGGACCGGCGCATCGAGCGCAGCGCCGCCTGACCGCCGCGGAGGAAGCCGTCCTGAGCATCGAACATGTGATCGTCAAACAGCCCCATGATCTGGGTGGCGGCTTCGAAGTGGGGCGCGTCCTGCCCTCGCGAGCGCGGCGCATGGTGGGGCCCTTCATCTTTTTCGACCACATGGGCCCGGTCGCGCTGGCCGCCGGCATCCCGCGCGACCTCGATGTGCGCCCCCACCCGCACATCGGCCTGTCGACCGTCACCTATCTGTTCGACGGCGCGCTCACCCATCGCGACAGCCTTGGCTTCCACCAGGAGATCCGGCCCGGCGAGGTGAACTGGATGGTCGCCGGTCGCGGCATCACGCACAGCGAGCGTTTCGAATACGCGCGGGCCCACGGCGCGCGGATGCACGGCGTCCAGGCCTGGGTCGCATTGCCGACGGGCGCTGAGGACACCGACCCGGCATTTTTCCATCACGCGGCGGACGACATGCCCGGTTGGACGGAACCCGGCATCCGGGGGCGGCTGATTGCCGGCACGGCGGAGGGCATGACGGCGCCGGTCAGGACGCATTCGCCGCTCTTCTACATGCACCTGGAGATGGCCGACCAGGCGCGGCGCAGCGTGCCGGCCGACCATGAGGAACGCGCGATCTACGTCGCGCATGGCGCGGTGGACGTGGCCGGTCAGCGCCTGGCGGCCGGCTCGATGGCCGTGCTGACGCCCGCAACCACCGTCGAGATCGTCGCCGCGACCGGCGGCGCCGGCCTCATGGTGCTGGGTGGCGCGCCCATCGGCGAGCGTTTCCTGTTCTGGAATTTCGTTTCGTCCTCAAGGGAACGAATCGAGCAGGCCAAGGAAGACTGGCGCATGCAGCGCATGAAGCTGCCCGATGGCGACAGCGCGGAGTTCACCCCCTTGCCGGGACGTCCGCCGACGCCTGATCCCGCGTCGTGAAGGCGGCGATCCTCGGCGCCCTCGGCTCGCCGCCGACCTGTGGGTCGTTCCGCGCACCCGAACTGCAAGCCGGTGAGCGCCGGGTCTGGGTGACGGCCGCCGCCCTCAAGCACCTCGAGCGCGC
>PKCW01000308.1 GCA_002862965.1 Pseudomonadota bacterium | reverse complement strand
CGCGCGCGTCCGCGCGTGCGCGCGTGCGCGCGTGCGTGCGAACCTGCTCATCCTCCTCGAGCTCGCGGCGTGAGAGGCCGATGCGCTTCGGCCGCTGCGCCCTCGGGAGGAAGTGCGCGCGCGTGAGTGCGATGCGCCGCTCGAAGGCGTTGTAGAGCGCGTTGTCGATGGCGGCCGCCGTGATGCCGTAGCGCGCCGCCGCGTTGCGGTCGATGGCGAGATAGGCCTGCAGGCCACCGGTCTGCAGGTTGTTGTTGACGTCACGCAGCGCCGGCAGGGCTTGCAGGCGGCTGGTGATCGGCGTCACCCAATCGGCCAGCTCGGCCGCATCCGGATCCTGCAGCGTCAACTGGTACTGGGTGCGCGAGACGAGGTTGCCGATGCTGAGATCCTGCAGGGGCTGCAGATAGACCGAGATCCCCGGCAGGTCCCTCACGCGCGTCTGCAGGGTCCGCATGATCTCGTGCGCGTCGGCATCGCGCTCGGCATGCGGTTTGAGCTGGATCATCACCCGTCCGCTGTTGAGCGTGGGATTGGCGCTGTCGACCCCGATGAAGGAAGTGATGCCCGCAACGGCGGGATCGTCGAGCAGGGCCGCGACCAGTCTCTGCTGGCGCTCCGCCATGGCCTGGAAGGACACCGATTGGGGCGCTTCCGAAATGCCCTGGATGAGGCCCGTGTCCTGGGGCGGCAGGAAACCCTTGGGGATCAGGACATACAGCGCCAGCGTCAGCAGCAGGGTGATGAGGGCGATGGCCTGCATCGGCCGGGGCCGATCCAGAACGCGGGTCAGCACGCGTCCGTAGCGCGCGATGACGTCGTCCAGAAAGCGGCCCTGCGCGAGTTCGGAATGCCGCCCCGCAGGCGCGCGCTGCAACAGCCGCGCGCACATCATGGGCGTGAGGGTCAGGGAAACCACGGCCGAGATGAGGATCGAGACGGCCAGGGTGAGGGCAAACTCGCGAAACAGGCGTCCGATGACGTCGCCCATGAACAACAGCGGGATCAGCACCGCGACCAGGGAGACCGTCAGCGAGATGATGGTGAAACCGATCTGGCGCGAACCCTTGAGCGCCGCTTCGAGCGGCGACTCGCCGGCCTCGAGGTAGCGACTGATGTTCTCGATCACCACGATGGCATCGTCGACCACGAAACCCGCGGCGATGGTGAGGGCCATCAACGTCAGGTTGTTGACGCTGAAGCCCGCCAGGTACATGAAGGCAAAGGTGCCGATCAGCGACAGGGGCACCGCCACACTGGGGATGATGGTGGCGGTGAGGTTGCGCAGAAACAGGAAGATGACCATCACCACCAGCGCGACCGCCAGCATCAGTTCGAATTGCACGTCGTGCACGGAGGCGCGGATCGTGGTGGTGCGGTCGGACACCACCGTCAGGTTCACTGCGGCCGGCAAGGATTCCTGCAGGCGCGGCAGCAACTCCTTGATGCGGTCCACCACCTCGATCACGTTGGCGCCCGGCTGGCGCTGGATATTCACCAATACCGCGGGCTCCTTGCCGAACCAGGCCGCCTGACGGGTGTTCTCGACGTCGCGGATCACCCGCGCGAGCTGGTGCAGGCGCACCGGGGCGCCGTTGCGGTAGGCCACCACCATCTGCGCGAACTGCTCGGCGGTGAGCAACTGGTCGTTGGCGTCGATGGTATAGGCCCGATCCGGGCCATCGAAGCTGCCCTTGGCCTGATTGACGTTGTTCGCCCCGACCGCGGTGCGAAGATCCTCGAGACTGAGGTTGTAGGCCGTCAGCGCCCGCGGATCCGCCTGGATGCGGATGGCAGGCCGCTGCCCGCCACCGAGGCTGACGAGGCCCACGCCGCTGACCTGTGCGAGCTTCTGGGCGAGACGCGTATCCGCGAGGTCCTCGACCTCGGGCAGGGGAAGATTCCTGGACGTCAGCGCGAGGGTCATGATCGGCGCATCGGCCGGATTGATCTTGTTGTAAACCGGCGGATTCGGCAGATCGAACGGCAGGAAGGTGTTGGCCGCATTGATCGCCGCCTGGACCTGCTGCTCGGCGATGTCGAGCGTGAGGTCGAGCGAGAACTGCAGGGTGATGACCGAGGCCCCGCCGGAACTGGTGGAGGTCATCTGGTTGAGGCCCGCCATCTGCCCGAGCTGGCGCTCCAGCGGCGCCGTCACCGACGACACCATGACTTCGGGGCTCGCCCCGGGGTAAAGGGTCACGACCTGGATGGTCGGGTATTCCACCTGCGGCAGCGCGGCCAGCGGCAAAAACCGATAGCCCAGCAGCCCCGCGATCAGCAGGGCGGCCATGATGAGCGAGGTCGCGACGGGCCGAACGATGAACGGGCGGGATGGGTTCATGGGGTCCGGCTGCCGGCGGCCGGTGCCGACTTCTCGATGACTTCGACGGCCTTGCCTTCCGACAGCTTCTCGGTGCCGTCGATGACGACACGTTCGCCCGTCTTCAGGCCGCTGCGGATCGCCGTCAGACCGCGATCGCGGGTTCCGGTCTCCACCGGGCGCGCGGCCACGGTCTGATCGCTGCCGATCACCCAGACATACGTCCCCTGTGCGCCGCGCTGGACGGCGGCATCGGGGATGACCAGCGCGTTGCGCTGCGTGTTGAGCAGCAATCGTGCGTTGACGAACTGATTCGGGAACAGCATCTCGTCCCCGTTCGGGAACTGGGCCTTCAGTCGGACCATGCCGGTGGCGCTGTTGATGCGGTTGTCCACGGCGGCGAGCTGGCCCTGACCCAGGGTGCGCGACTGGTCGCGATTGAACGCAGTCACCGGCAGCGATGCCTGGCGCAACCGTTCACGCACCTTGGGCAGGTCGTCCTCGGGGATGTCGAACAGCACACCGATGGGCTGGGTCTGGGTGATGACCGCCAGGCCGTTGGGGTCGCCGGCACGGACCAGATTGCCTCGATCGACGCTGCGCAGCCCGATCCGGCCGCCGATCGGGGCGGTGATGCGGGTGTAGTCGAGTTGCAGTCGCGCATTGTTGACCTGCGCGTGATCACCCTGCAGTGCGGCCTCGTACTGCCGCACCAACGCTTCCTGGGTGGAGACCTGCTGCTGTGCGATGGAGTCCTGCGTCAACAGTTGCTGATAGCGCGTCAGGTCCCGCTGCGCATTGGTCAGCAGTGCTTGGTCGCGGGCCAGTTGCGCCTGCGCCTGCTCGAGCTGGATCTGAAACGGGCGGGCATCGATCTCGGCGAGCAATGCGCCCTCCTTGATCATCTGACCTTCCTCGAAATGCAATGCCACCAGTTCCCCGTCGACCCGACTGCGGACCGTGACGGAATTGAGCGGGGTGACCGTGCCCAGACCGTCGAGGTAGACACTGAGATCGGCGGTTCGGGCCGTGGCGGCCGAGACCGGCGCAGGGCGCTCCGGCGCCTGGACCTGCGCTTCCGGTTGCCGGTCCCAGAGCAGCAGCGCCGCGCCGCCCGCCGCGACCGTCAGCAACAACGCCCACCCGCGGGGCCCGGCCCACCAGGTGCGCTGCCCGGGTCGGACGGAACGCTGGGAACCAGGGGTCAGGGATGTGGTCATGGAGATTCCCGAGAAGAGCGAAAGGGTGATGAGGAGCGCGAAGGTCCGTTGGGAAGCCGGATTGTAGCCGGTTCTTCCCCCAGATCGGCATCGCGCTTCAGGTTCTTGAGCCGTTCAGCCGTCATTGACCGGCCGGTGGCGTCGAGCGAACGGCGCCCCAGGCTGCAATCGGCCAAAACCCGATGGGTGACGGCTTGCCGTGGACCGACGCGCCGCTGCGTCACGGCTCCGAGGCCGGCGTCCTGACGCCGTCCATCAGGCCTTTCATGTGCTGGCGCATCCGGTGCTGGGCCTGATCGCGTTCGGCGCGATCGATGTAACCGTCCTTGTTCGCATCGAGCATCGCAAAACGACGCTCCTGCATGGCGGTAAATTCCGTCTTGCTGATGCGTCCGTCACGATCGCTGTCGGCCATGTCCCACATGCGCTGCATCATCTTCGGCGCATCGTCCTCGGGCTGTGCCTGGACAGCCATCGACAGTGCGAGAAGGAACATCGTCATCCCAAACCATACAATCCGTCGCATCGCTGCACCTCCGAATTTGAAACCCGTGCCGGCAGATCCCGGCACGACAATGGCGACTATGCCCGCGCTTGGAAAGCTGTCGCCCGCCAGCGACTTGCGCTCGGTGTTTGCGAAGAAATGCGCGTCCTGCGCATGTCTTGCCTCCCAAGTCCGGTACCCGCCCGGACTTGCGCCCGCGCATCACGCCTTTGCTGGCTGGATCCGTGGCAGGACCGAGCGCTTGAAAAATTCCGAAGCGCTCAGTCTTCGGGCTCGTAGCCCAGATTGGGGCCCAGCCACTTCTCCGCCTCGGGCATCGTCCAGCCCTTGCGCCGGGCGTAATCGGCCACCTGGTCGCGATTCAGGCGGCCCAGGACGAAATACTGCGCCTGTGGATGTGAAAAATACCAGCCGCTCACCGCGGCGCCGGGCCACATGGCATAGCTTTCGGTCAGCCGGATGCCGCAGCGCCGTTCCACCTCCAGCAAGTCCCACAGGGTCGCCTTCTCGGTGTGGTCCGGACAGGCGGGGTAGCCCGGGGCGGGGCGGATGCCGGTGTATTTTTCGGCGACCAGCGCGGCTGGGTCGAGGTGTTCATCGGGGGCATAGCCCCAGAATTCGCGGCGCACCCGTTCGTGCAGGCGCTCGGCGAAGGCTTCCGCCAGCCGGTCGGCCAGGGATTCGAGCAGGATCGCGCTGTAGTCATCGAGCTGACGGCGAAACTCGGCGACGCGCTCGGCGCATCCCAGGCCAGCGGTGACGGCAAACGCACCGATGTAATCGGCGAGTCCGGTTTCCTGTGGCGCAACATAATCGGCGAGGGAGCGGTTGGGCACGCCCTCGCGGTGCTCGCCCTGCTGGCGCAGTTGATGCAGCCGGGCGCGAACTTCGCGGCGGGTCTCGTCGGTGTAGATGACGATGTCGTCGGCATCGACCTGATGGGCGGGGAACAGCCCGATCACGCCGCTGGCGCGCAGCCAGCGTTCGGCGATGATCCGGTCCAGCATGACCTGGGCGTCGTCATAAAGGCGCCGGGCCGCCTCTGCCGTCGCCGGGTTGTGCAGGAGATCGGGATAGCGGCCCTTGAGTTCCCAGCTGATGAAGAACGGCTGCCAGTCGATGAACGTGCGCAACTCCTCGAGCGGATAGTCCTCGAACACTTTCACGAACTGGGTCGCCGCGTGGGCGGTGTGATCGCAGGCCGGCCCCTGACAGACATCCTTGGCCTGTTGCAGCAGCAGGCGCGGGCGCGGCGGGTGATAGGCCGCCCAGTCCACAGGCGTGCGGCGCAGGCGCGCCTCGCTCAGCGGCAGGAATTTTTCCTGTCGTTCCTTGTTCGCGTGCCGGGCACGGATCTGTTCGTATTCTTCCCCGATCGAGTGCAGCAATTGCGGTTTCTGCTCCGGCGAGAGCAGGGCGGCGACGACGGGTACCGAGCGCGAGGCGTCCTTCACCCAGATCACCGGTCCGGGGTAGGCGGGATCGATCTTGACGGCGGTGTGGGCGCGCGAGGTGGTGGCGCCACCGATCAGCAGCGGCAGCGCAAACCCCTGACGCGTCATCTCCCGCGCCAGATGGACCATTTCGTCCAGCGACGGCGTGATCAGCCCGGAGAGGCCGATGACATCGGCGCCTTCGGCCTTGGCGACCTCGAGGATCTTCTGGCCCGGCACCATCACGCCGAGATCGATGACCTCGTAGTTGTTGCACTGCAGCACCACGCCGACGATGTTCTTGCCGATGTCGTGCACGTCGCCCTTGACCGTCGCCAGCACGATGCGGCCGTTGGAGCGCATGGCCTCGCCAGGCCGGCGTTCGGCCTCGATGTAGGGGATGAGGTAGGCGACCGCCCGCTTCATCACCCGCGCCGATTTGACCACTTGGGGCAGGAACATCTTGCCGGCGCCGAACAGGTCGCCGACGACGTTCATGCCCGCCATCAGCGGGCCCTCGATGACCTCGATCGGCCGTCCGCCGCGGGCCGCGATCTGTCCGCGCAGTTCTTCGGTATCGGCCTCGACGAAGGCGTCGATGCCCTTGACCAGCGCGTGCGTGATGCGCTCGGCGACCGGCAGGCCGCGCCAGGCCTGGTCTTCGGCTTCCTGGACCTGGCCCGCGCCACGGAAGCGTTCGGCGATTTCCAGCAGCCGCTCGGTCGCCTCCGCGCGGCGGTTGAGGATGACGTCCTCGATGCGCTCGCGCAGATCGGGATCGATCTGGTCGTAGACCACCAGTGCGCCGGCGTTGACGATGCCCATGTCCATGCCGGCGCGGATGGCGTGATAGAGAAAGACGGCGTGGATTGCCTCGCGCACGGCGTTGTTGCCGCGGAAGGAAAACGACACGTTCGACACGCCGCCCGAAATCAACGCGCCGGGCAGGTGCGCCTTGATCCAGCCGGTGGCTTCGATGAAGTCGAGGCCATAGGCGTTGTGCTCGGCGATTCCGGTCGCCACCGCGAAGATATTGGGGTCGAAGATGATGTCCTCGGCCGGGAACCCGACCTCCTCGACCAGGATGCGATAGGCCCGTGCACAGATCATCTGGCGGCGTTCGAGAGAATCGGCCTGCCCCTGCTCGTCGAAGGCCATGACGACCACGGCCGCGCCGTATTTGCGGCACAGCCGGGCTTCGCGGATGAACTTTTCCTCGCCCTCTTTCAGCGAGATCGAGTTGACGATGGGCTTGCCCTGCACGCACTGCAGACCGGCCTCGATCACCTCCCACTTGGAGGAATCGATCATGATCGGCACCCGCGCGATGTCAGGCTCGGCGGCGATCAGGTTGAGAAAGCGGCGCATGGCCGCTACGCCGTCGAGCATGCCCTCGTCCATGTTGACGTCGATGATCTGGGCGCCGGCCTCGACCTGCTGCAGGGCGACGGCCAGCGCGGCGCCGTAATCGCCGCCCTTGACCAGTTCGCGAAAGCGCGCCGAGCCCGTGACGTTGGTGCGCTCGCCCACGTTCACGAACAGCGTCTCCGCGGTGATGTTGAAGGGTTCCAGTCCCGCGAGACGGCAGGCAGGCTCCGGTTTGGCCGGGATGAGAGGCGGTTTGCCGGCGACGGCATCGCTGATGGCGCGAATGTGGTCCGGCGTGGTGCCGCAACAGCCGCCGACGAGATTGACGAGGCCGGCCTCGGCGAATTCGGCCAGGATGGCCGCGGTGTCCTCGGGTTTCTCGTCATATTCGCCGAAGGCGTTGGGCAGGCCGGCGTTGGGGTAGCAGGAGACGGAACAGTCGGCCAGACGCGCCAGCTCGGCGATGTAGGGCCGCATGTCGCGGCCGCCGAGCGCGCAGTTGAGCCCCACGGCCAGCGGCCGGGCATGCCGGATGCTGTTCCAGAAGGCCTCGGTCGTCTGCCCCGAGAGGGTGCGGCCGGACGCGTCGGTGATGGTGCCGGAGAGGATGACGGGCCAGCGCTCGGCGAGCTCCTCGAACAGGGTTTCGCAGGCGAAGATCGCGGCCTTGGCGTTGAGCGTGTCGAAGATGGTTTCGATGAGCAGCAGGTCCGCGCCGCCCTCGATCAGGCCACGTGCCTGCTCGAGATAGGCGGTGACCAGTTCCTCGAAGGAGATGTTGCGAAAGCCGGCGTCGTTGACGTCCGGGCTGATGCTGGCCGTGCGATTGGTGGGGCCCATGGCGCCGGCGACGAAGCGTGGCCGGTCCGGCGTGGCATGGGCGTCGGCGGCCTCGCGCGCCAGCCGCGCCGCCGCGACATTGAGCTCAAACGCCAGCGCCTCCATGCCGTAGTCGTGCAGCGCGACGGTCGTGGAATTGAAGGTGTTGGTTTCGATGATGTCCGCGCCGGCGGCGAGATACTGGCCGTGGATCTCGCGGATGATGTCGGGCTGGGTCAGGACCAGGAGATCGTTGTTGCCCTTGACGTCCTGCGGCCAGTCCTGGAAGCGCTCGCCGCGGTAATGCGTCTCTTCCAGCCTGTGGCGCTGGATCATGGTGCCCATGGCGCCGTCGATCACCAGAATGCGCTCGGCGAAGGCGTCCGCCAGTGCGCTGCGGCGGGAGCGGTGGGTGTCCGACATGGGCTCATCCTGTGCGGCGGGTTCGAGACAGGGCGCGGACGGCTGGCGGCCAGCGAGCGCGCATTGTTCCATAAAAAGCAAAGGCCCTGCGAGGATCGCCCGCAAGGCCTTTCGTCAACCGCAAAAGCGGTTTCTTACATCAGCATGCCTTCGGGCATGACGCTCTGCAGCTGCATGGCGATGGACATGTCGCCTTCGATCTGGATGCGGCCAGACATGAACAACTGCTGGGGGTTGGCGGAACGATCGATCATCAGTTCGCGCCAGGTGGCCTCGTCGGTCACCAGGGTCATCTCGGCATCGTCGATGCCGGGCTTGATTTCGATGTCGCCACCCTTGATGTGGAAGGAGTAGGCGGCGCCGGCGTCGGTGATGTTGAAGCCGATCACGGTGGAGAAATCACCGGCCTTGTCGCGGGCTTCCTGCTTCTTGTCTTCGGGCAGGGCAGCGATCTGCTCGGGGATGAACTTCTCGAAGAAGTCCTGCGGGGTGATGTCGGAAGGGGGAGTGGGACGATCGGCCATTTTAATCTCCTTAAAGGAATCAACAAGATCCATCTGGTGGTTTACGATCCAGCACTCACTGGATGCGCAATAGCCTAGTGAAGGCGTGCCCAAACTGCAAGACGCCCTGGATGACGATCATGACGGCGTCTCGCGTACCCGGGCGGCTCGCGCGCGATCGCCGTCTGTTAGGATACCCGGGCATTTTCTTGATCCGTGTCTTGAGCCGGGAGGGTTCGATGATGAGACGGCCTGCACCGATTGCCGGCGCGGGTTTTGCGGCATGGATGGCGACCGCAGGACTGTGTCCGCCGGCCCATGCGGCCGAAAACGACCCGCTGGAGCGGGTCAACCGGGTCACCTATCGCTTCAACGAGAAGGCCGATGCGTGGGTGCTGCGACCCGTCGCCGACACCTACGACCGCATCACCCCGCGCCCGGTTCGGCGCGGGATCGGCAACTTCTTCAACAATCTGCGCGAGCCGCGCCGCTTCGTGAACCACCTGCTGCAAGGCAAGCCCCGCCAGGCGCTCACCGACCTGGGGCGGTTCACACTGAACAGCACCTTCGGTTTTCTCGGTGTCTTCGATCTCGGCACCGACTGGGCCGGTTGGCGGGCCAGCGATGAGGATTTCGGTCAGACACTCGGTTATTGGGGCTTGCCGCAGGGTTGGTACGTCGTCGTGCCGCTCTACGGGGGAACCACCATCCGCGACGGCATCGGCGCGATCGGAGACTGGCAGCTGAATCTGCTGGATGGCATCGATGACGACCGGTTGGAGTGGACGCTGATCGGCCTGGGCGTGATCGACCTGCGTGCCGGGCTGCTCGATGCGGACCAGACCTTGAAGACGGTGTACGACCCCTACAGCTTCGTACGGGATGCCTATCTGCAACATCGCCTCGCCAAGGTCTATGACGGCAATCCGCCGACGCCCCAGATCCAGGACCCCGGCGACGGCGCCGTTGCGCCGCCCTGGGAGAGCAACTGACGCTGCGCCATGCAGGGTGTCGGGATCCTGCTCGCCGCGGGGCGATCGACGCGCATGCAGGGCGTGGACAAGCGCTGGCAATCCGTGGGCGGTGTACCGATGGCGCTTCGAACGGCTCGCGCCGTCGACGCGGCGCCGGTGTCCCGCCGCCTGGCCGTCGTGCGGCCGGAGGATGCCGAGCTGTCCCGCCGATTGACCGGGCTGGGCTTCGAGTGCGTCGTCAATCCCGAACCGGATCGGGGGCGGGCCTCGTCGCTCGCGTGCGCGTGGGCGGCGCTGCCGCAAGCCGCGCCGGTCCTCATCGCGCTCGCCGACCTGCCGGAGTTGAGCGGCGCTCTGGTCCGTGAGCTGTGGCAGCGGTTCTGCGCGATGGACGAGCGCGCCATCCTCATCCCGCGCTACCGGGGGCAATGGGGTCATCCGCGCTGCCTGGGCGCCGACCATGTCGCCACGCTGCGGCGGCAGGCGGGCGAACCTTCGGTTCCCGCCTATCTGGCGCGGCATCCCGACGCGGTGCAGTTTTGGGACGTGGACGACCCGGCCGTCGTCCGCGACATCGACACTCCGGCCGACTATGCGGCCTTGTGCCGGCGTCTGGCGCATGACTGAGTGGCTGGACGCGCTCGCCACGCAGGCGGCCCAGCGCCGCGCATGTGCCTTGGCGACGGTCGTGGCCATCGAGGGTTCGGTCTCGGCCGATCTCGGCGCCAAGGCCGTGTTCGATGATCAGGGCAAGCTGCTGGCCGGCTGGGTCGGGGGCGGCTGCGCCCAGGCGCGGGTCGCCGAGATCGCGGTGCAAAGCCAGCGAACGGCGCAGGGCGAGTTGCTGACACTGGACCTGCGCAGCGAGGTGCTGGGGGCGGGCATGCCGTGCGGAGGTGTCATGACCGTTTTCATCGATCCCATTCTGCC
>PKCW01000325.1 GCA_002862965.1 Pseudomonadota bacterium | reverse complement strand
ACCACCGTGTCCTTGATCAAGGTGCGCTCGGCCACCAGCACGTTCGAGAACAAGAGCGAATGGCGCACCACCGCGCCGGAGACGATGCACCCACCGGAGAGCATGGAGTCGATCGCGATGCCGCGGCGGTCCTCGTCATCGAACACGAACTTGGCCGGTGGCGCCTGTTCCTGATAGGTCCAGATGGGCCAGGTGTCGTCATAGAGATCCAGCTCGGGCGTGACGCCGATGAGCTCCATGTTGGCGGCCCAATAGCTGTCGATGGTACCGACGTCGCGCCAGTAGGCCTGGCGGCTCTGGGCATTGTTGCGGAACGGGAAGGCAAAGATCCGGTCGCCCCGCGCAACGCCGTCCGGGAGGATGTTCTTGCCGAAATCATGATCCGACGCAGGATCGGGACCATCCTGCGCCAGCATGCGCAGCAGATAGTCCGTGTTGAAGACATAGATGCCCATGGACGCCAGCGCATGATCCGGACGGCCGGGGATCGCCGGCGGATCGAGCGGCTTCTCGACGAAACTCTCGACCCGGCCCTCCGCCGTCACGCCCATGACCCCGAAGCCTTGCGCCTCCATGCGCGGGACCTCGAGGCACGCCACCGTCACGTCGGCCTCGTGACTGACGTGAAACCCGAGCATCGTGCCGTAGTCCATCTTGTAGACATGATCGCCGCCCAGGATCAGGACATAACGCGGGCGGTGCGTGCGGATGATCTCGATGTTCTGGTAGACCGCATCGGCCGTGCCCTTGTACCAGGCTTCGCCGTGGCGTTGCTGGGCGGGCAGAATCTCGATGAACTCCCCGAACTCGCCGCGCAGGAAACCCCACCCCTGCTGGAGGTGGCGAATCAGCGAGTGGGCCATGTACTGCGTCACCACGCCGACCCGCCGAATCCCGGAGTTGATGCAGTTGGAGAGCGGGAAATCGATGATGCGGAACTTGCCGCCGAACGGAACAGCCGGCTTGGCGCGATGGCTGGTCAATTCGCCCAGCCGGCTGCCCCGTCCTCCGGCGAGGATCAAGGCCAAGGTGTCCTTGGTGGCGAGACTGATGAAGCGCTGGGACGATTCGATCTGCATGGGGTCTCCACTGTGGGCGTCCGTTCGAGGCCATTCGAGTCTTGCATGGCCTGCCTCGGCACATTTTGCTTTACATCATGACCCGATTCGATTTCATGAGTTCGCGATCGATGCCCCGGCAGCGCATCCTGCGCAGCGAATGGCATAGGGACAACTCGGCGCCAAGCCCGCTTTCGACCATCACCCGATCTTGATCAAGCAGAATTCATGCCGTGCGGCCGCCGCACATCCGGGCACGATCTCTGCTGAGCTTTCTGGCATCCTGTCGGATCGCAGATTGGAGCCAGCCATGCCTTTACCCGATCCTTTGACGACGAGCCTCGCCGAAGAACTCCGTCTGTTGCTCGACGGACGTCATCACGACCCCCGTCGCCTCCTCGGCTGCCAGATCGACGGCGACCGGTGCACGGTGCGCATCCGCATCCCCGGGGCGCAGGCGGCGTGGTTGACGCCACTCGGAGTCGCGCTTGAACGGTGGGGTGACACCGACCTCTTCTGCTGGACCGGTGCGGCTGGTGACCTTCCGCGCCCCTATGGTTACCGCTGGGAGGATCGTGCCGGCGCGATGCACGAACGCGTCGACGCCTATGGCTTCGATGTCTTTCTCACCGGCGAGGAGCTGGCCCGGTTCCATCATGGTCGCCATCTGCGGGCCTGGCAGATGCTGGGCGCGCATCCGTGGACCGCAGACGGTGTTCCCGGAGTCCGGTTTGCCGTCTGGGCACCCAACGCCGAACGCGTCAGCGTGGTCGGGGATTTCAACGGCTGGGACGGCCGCATCCACCCGATGTCCAATCGTGGCTACACCGGCGTATGGGAGCTCTTCGTTCCGGAGGCCGGCGCGGGACAACTCTACAAGTTCGAGATTCGCAGCCGGCCGCATGGCACGCTGCTGGTCAAAACCGATCCCTACGGCCGCGCCTTCGAGGTGCGTCCGGGTACCGCGGCGCGGATCTGTGCCGCAAGCGGCTACCAATGGCAGGACCACGCGTGGATGACGGCGCGGGAGAACTGGCAGCACGCGCCCATCTCGATCTACGAGGTCCACCTCGGCTCGTGGCGCCGGCACGCCGATGGCCGTTTTCTGGATTATCGGGAACTTGCCGACGAACTGATTCCGCACGTCACGTCGCTCGGGTTCACCCACATCGAACTGCTGCCGGTGACCGAACACCCGCTGGATGCATCCTGGGGCTACCAGACCACGGGATTCTTTGCGCCGACCAGTCGTTTCGGCGATCCGGACGGGTTGCGTGAATTCGTCGATCGCTGCCACCGGGCGGGCCTGGGCGTCTATCTGGACTGGGTGCCCGGCCACTTCCCCAAGGATGGCTTCGGACTGGCGAGGTTCGATGGCAGTGCCCTCTATGAACACGAGGACTGGCGGCGCGGTGAGCACAAGGAATGGGGCACGCTGGTCTTCAACTATGCCCGCAACGAGGTCCGGGCGTTCCTGCTCTCCAGCGCGCTTTACTGGCTGGAGGAATTCCACATCGACGGTCTGCGCGTCGATGCCGTCGCTTCCATGCTCTATCTCGACTATTCGCGCGGACCCGGCGAGTGGCTGCCGAACATCCACGGCGGGAACGAGCATCTCGAGGCGGTCGATTTCCTGCGCGAACTCAACACCATGACCCACCGCGAAGCGCCGGGCTCGGTGACGATGGCCGAGGAGTCCACATCCTGGCCGCAGGTCACCCGTCCGAGCTACGTCGGCGGCCTGGGGTTTTCCATGAAGTGGAACATGGGCTGGATGCACGACACCCTGCGCTACATGAGCAAGGACCCCATCTACCGCCACTACGACCATCAGGACCTGACGTTCGGTCTGCTCTACGCCTTCAGCGAGAACTTCGTCCTGCCCTTCTCGCACGACGAGGTCGTGCATGGGAAAGGCTCCCTGTGGCAGAAGATGCCGGGCGACGACTGGCAGAAGATGGCCAACCTTCGATTGCTGTACAGCTACATGCTCACCTACCCCGGCAAGAAGCTGTTGTTCATGGGCAGTGAACTGGCGCAGCCCTGGGAGTGGCGCCACGACGAGGCCCTCCCCTGGGCCCTGCAGGACGATCCGGCACGCTTGGGCCTCATGCGCCTGCTTGGCGACCTGAACCGGCTGTATCGGGAATGGCCTGCGCTCCATCACGAGGATTTCAGCGCGGGTGGTTTTGCCTGGATCGATTGCCATGATGCGGCGCAATCGGTCATCAGTTTTCGTCGCCGCAGCGAAGCGGACGAGGCCGTGGTCGTGTTGAATTTCACGCCCGTACCGCGCCTCGGCTACCGGCTGGGTGTCCCGCGCCCGGGGTGGTATCGGGAAGTGCTCAATTCCGATGCGGCCAGCTACGGCGGCAGCAATCTCGGCAATGCCGGCGGGGTCGCCAGCGACGCCCTGCCCTGGATGGACCTGCCCCATTCGGTGTCGCTGACCTTGCCACCGCTCGCCGCCATCGTTCTCAAGCACGAGCCCGCCGCATGAGTCGCACCCGCCGTTCCACCCCGGGTGCTGCGCCCCTCAAGGTCTTGTTCGTTGCCAGCGAGATGGCCCCGTTGATCAAGACCGGCGGGCTGGCCGACGTCGCCGGTGGCCTGCCCAAGGCGCTCGTTCAGCAGGGACTGGACGTGCGGGTATTACTCCCCGGCTATGCCGATCTGGCGGTTCGACGCCAGGAGTTCGACCTCGAGGCGGGCTTCGTGCCTCCCGCCGACATGGCCGATGCGCAGCTGCGACACTTGCCCGCCGATTGCGCGGGCGTGCCGGTCTGGCTGCTGGAAAGTCCGGGGTTCAGCGACCGGCCGGGCAATCCCTATCTCGACCCCCATGGGCGGGACTGGGCCGACAACGCCCATCGATTCAACCGGCTTTGCCGCGTGGCCGCCCAACTGGCAGGCGGACGAGCGGGCTTGGCCTGGCGACCCGACATCGTCCATGCCAACGATTGGCAAACGGGCCTGACACCCGTCTGGATGATGCTCGAGCGTGTCGACCGACCCGTCCTGTTCACGATCCACAACCTCCAATACCGGGGCGACTTCGAGTCCGGCCTGCTCCCCGAGCTGAAATTGCCGTTCTGGCTCCATCACCCCGATGCGCTGGAATTTCACGGCCGCATTGCGCTGATCAAGGGCGGACTGGTGTTCGCAGACGCCATCAGCACGGTCAGCCCGACCTACGCCCGGGAAATCCAGACCCCCGATCTCGGCGAAGGACTCGACGGCCTGCTGCGGCACCGCAAGGCGGTGCTGCATGGGGTGCTCAACGGCATCGACACCGCGGCTTGGGATCCGGCGACCGACGGCCACCTCCCGGTCCACTACACGGCCGATCGATGGGCGGCCAAAGCCGAAATCAAGCGCGCGCTGCAGGCGGAGGTGGGGCTTGCACCGCGGGACGATGTGCCCGTGCTGGGATTCATCGCCCGACTCATTCCACAGAAAGGCATCGATCTCATTCTGGACATCCTGCCCGAGCTCATGGCCCTGCCGGTCCAGTTGGTGTTCCTTGGATCCGGGATGCCCGACATGGAGCATCGCCTGCGCCAGGCCTGTGCCAGCGCGGCAGGTCAGGCGGCCTGCCGCATCGGCTTCGACGAAGGCTTGGCGCATCGCATCGAGGCCGGGGCCGATCTCTTCCTGATGCCGTCGCGCTTCGAGCCCTGCGGACTGAACCAACTCTACAGCCTGCGCTATGGCACTCCCCCCATCGTGCACCACTGCGGTGGGCTGGCGGACAGCGTGGTCGATACCGATGCGTCATCCCTCGCGACCGGCACCGCCAACGGATTCCAGTTCGCACCGGCGACGTCCATGGCGCTGCTCGATGCCGTGCGGCGCGCTCTAAAGTGTTACAACGACAAGGACACATGGCACAAAATCGTGCAAGCCGCCATGGCGCAGGATTTCAGTTGGGCGCACAGCGCCGGCCGTTACCAGACGATTTATGCACAGCTCCGCGCTCCGCTGCAGCACGACCCATCGCGATAGGGTTGGCCCAATCCCTGCTAGCACGAGTGACTGGCGCTGAGGTCCCCGTCGCCACCGGAACTTTCCGGCATTGCCGCAATCTCATTTCAGCCGGCCTCGATCGACACGACCTCACCGCACCAGCGACCGCACGGAGCAATTCGCTCCCGGTCCTTGCGCCAAAAGGAGACTCGCGATGAGACAGGACTCTCAATTCGGACGGCTTTATCAGGAGCGGGTCATCCAGTTGCGCGGCGGACAGGACGCCACCGACCGGCGCTGGGAGATCTGGTCCCTGCAGCAGCAAATTGGTTTCGATCCCTGTTTTGGCACCGACGTCCGGTATGCCTGCGAGCGCAACGGTTGCCCTTGGCGCGCCGAATGCCAGAGCCTGTGCGCCGACTGGAAACGCTGAACACGCCTGCGCCGGTGCTGGCCGCAGCCTGAGCGCATGGTTATGATTGCGCCATGGCCGCCCCCGCTCCCGAAAACATCTACAGCGTCAGCAGACTCAACCGGGAAGCCAGACTGATCCTGGAGGGCGGTCTGCCGCCGATGTGGGTGATGGGCGAGATCTCCAACTTCGTGCAGGCCGCGTCCGGACACTGGTATTTCAGCCTCAAGGACGCTCAGGCGCAGGTGCGGTGCGCCATGTTCCGCAACCGCACGACCGGCGTGCCGGTCAGGCCGCAAAATGGCCTGCAAGTCCAGATCCGGGCGCAGGTCAGCCTTTACGAGCCACGCGGCGAATTCCAGCTCATCGCCGATCAGATGCATCCGGCCGGCGCCGGCGCCCTGCGCATGGCCTTCGAGGCGCTGAAGGCGCGCCTGGCGGCCGAAGGTCTTTTCGACCCGGCCCGCAGACAGCCACTGCCGGCCTATCCCCGCAGCATCGGCGTCATCAGCTCCCCCACCGGCGCAGCGCTCCGGGACATTCTGCATGTGCTCGCTCGCCGCTATCCGCTGGCGCCGGTGATCCTCTATCCCGTGGCCGTGCAGGGGGTGGATGCGGAACCGCAGATCGTCAGAGCCCTGGCGCTCGCCGGGATGCGGCGTGAATGCGACGTGATCATCCTGGCCCGTGGCGGCGGATCACTGGAAGATCTGTGGGCATTCAATCTCGAAACGGTGGCGCGGGCGGTGCACGCCTGCCCGATTCCCGTCGTGAGCGGCGTCGGACACGAAATCGACTTCACCATCGCCGATTTCGTCGCCGACCTGCGCGCCCCGACGCCGTCGGCGGCCGCCGAAAGCACCGTGCCCGACCGCATCGAACTGGCGCACCGACTCGACCAGTTGCAGGCACGGCTTTCCCAGCGCTCGCTGGCCAGCCTGAAAGCCCAGCGGCTCCACACCACACAACTCGCCCATCGGCTCGGGCAATGTCACCCCGAGCGCCGCTTGCAGCGTCAACGCCAGTTGCTGGATGAACTGGAAGCCCGGCTGACGCGGTCGCTGCATTTCCGCATCGATCGCCTGTCCCATCGCCTGGCCGCGCAGCGCAGCCGCTTGTGGGCCGGGCGACCCCATGTCCGTCTGCGACATGCCCAGGACCGGCTGACGCGCGCGGGCGCCGCGCTGCACCGCGCGATCGACGGCCGCCTCGTTGAAAACGCACGTCGCCTTGCCGCCGCCAGCCGGGCGCTCGACGCGGTCAGCCCGCTGGGTACACTCGAGCGCGGTTACGCCATCGTCCGACGCTGGCCCGACGGGGCTGTGGTGCAATCCCCGGAACAGGCACCGGTGGACACCCGGCTGCAGCTTCGACTGCGCCACGGATCCCTGCTGTGCCGGGTGGACGCCATGGCGGATGGGGAGACACCGTCATGGTAGATCCGCGACTGCCCATGCCGCGGGTCATCAGATGGATGCAGCGGCTCGGTCTGCTGGGCCTCCTGTCGGGATGGATGTCCGTCGCCTGGGCCTTGATGCCTTCCACGCCGGTACCGGGCGGCATCGTCGTACTGGACCTGCCGCCCGAGGCACGGCAGGCGCGTTACGAGGACCGGCCGCTGTGGATCATCGGCGCAGACGGCGACGCCAAGGCGCTCGTCGGGCTTGCCCTGACCGCGACACCGGGCCGGCACGCCATCGACTGGGACGACACCGGCGGCGTCACGCACCGCCTTGGCTTCACCGTCGGCGACAAAACCTATCCGACCCAGAAGTTGCAGGTACCGCCCCGGATGGTCGATCTGGACCCGCCGACCGCGGCACGGGTGAAGCTCGAACAGGCCCGGATCCGTGCGGCCCTGACCCACCATCGTCCTGCCGAAGGCGATTTCCCCTGGCCGCTTGCCCTGCCGGCCGACGGGCCGACATCCAGCCCGTTCGGCTTGCGGCGGGTATTCAACGGCCAGTCCCGCAACCCGCATAGCGGCCTGGACATCGCCGCGGCCGAAGGTCAACCGGTGCGGGCGGTCGCCCCTGGCGCCGTCATCGACACCGGCGATTTCTACTTCAACGGCAACACGGTCTTTCTGGACCATGGTGGCGGCCTGATTTCGATGTACTGCCACCTCAGCGCCATCACCGTGGCGGTTGGTGATCGCGTCGAATCCAGCGCGCTGCTGGGCCGCGTCGGCCGCACGGGCCGGGCCACCGGTCCGCACCTGCACTGGGGCATCGCGCTCAACGGCAATCTGGTCGATCCGGCGCTGTTCCTGCGCCCCGCCGCCGACGCCCCCTAGCGCACCGATCCCGGTCCGCCAACCGGGCCATTCGCTCGCCCGCCTCACCGCCTCCGCAAGGGATGGCGTATCATGGCGCCCTCTTTTGCCTCACCGGATCGCCACCATGGCCATGGATCCTCAGGACTTCGTGCGTTTCGCCATCGGCCAGAACGCTCTGCGCTTCGGCGAATTCACGCTCAAGTCGGGCCGGATCAGCCCCTATTTCTTCAACGCCGGACAGTTCCAGACCGGCGCGGCGCTGGCTGCGCTGGGGCAGTTCTACGCGCGCGCCCTGATCGAGTCCGGCCTCGCCTTCGACATGCTCTTCGGCCCCGCCTACAAGGGCATTCCCCTGGCAGCCGCCACCGCCATCGCGCTGGCCCGGGATTTCGGTCGCGACGTGCCGTGGGCCTTCAATCGCAAGGAAGCCAAGGATCATGGCGAAGGCGGGGTCGTGGTCGGCGCGCCGCTGGCCGGACGCGTCATCATCGTCGACGACGTCATCACCGCGGGCACCGCGGTGCGCGAATCGGTTGCGCTGATCCGGCAGGCGCACGCCACACCGGCCGCCGTGCTGATCTGTCTGGACCGGCAGGAAAAGGGCCAGGGCCAGCGTTCGGCGGTGCGTGAGGTGCAGGAATCGCTGAACCTCGAGGTGGTGAGCATCAGCACCCTGGGCGACATCGAGCGTCACCTGCGTGCGCACGGCGACCCGGCCCTGCAACAGGCCATCACGGCATACCGCGACCGTTACGGCGATCCGCCCGGCCGTTGACGCAATCCTTCAGTTTGCCGCCAGAGGGTCGATGCCTCTTCTGCAGCCACGGCGTCGGAGGGACGGCATGCGCGCACGCGCCCGGTGCGGGATTTTGTTGTGTCTCCTCGGCTGTCCATCGGCCGATGCGGGCGAGCTTTACCGTTGGGCAGACGATCAGGGGCGGGTCCACATCAGCGACCGCCTGCCGCCCGGACAGACCACCTACAGCACGCTCAATCCGCGCGGCGTCCGCATCCACGACGTCCAGCCGTCGGCCGCCGAAGATCCTGCCGACGCCTTGGCCCGTGAGCAGATACGGCGGGACACCGCGAGGCTGCGCCAGAGCTATGCCTCCGAAGCCGACATCGAAACCCAGCGTGATCAGCGGCTTGCGGATCTCCGGGTGAATCTCGACTTCCTGCAACAGCAGCGCGCCGTTTTGATCGAGCACCTCGGCGGCCTGAAGACCCGGCGGGCCGCCGTGACCGAAGCCGGCAAGCCTGTTCCGCCGGTTCTGGCATCCCAGATCCGGCAGGTCACGGACGAACTGACCGCGCACGATCGGGCCATCGCAGAGCGAAGCCAGGACCTGATCGCAACCCGCGCCGCCTACGATGCCGACATCGCTGCCTATCGCAAGCTGATCGGCTCGCCGCCGACCAATGGCGCTCCGCTCAGCCCCGAATCAGCGTCCCCACGCCCGCGTCCGTGAACAATTCCAGCAATACGGCATGCTCGACGCGGCCGTCGACGATGTGCGAGGCGCGCACGCCATTGCGAACCGCCGACAGGGCGCAGGCGATCTTGGGCAGCATCCCGCCATGGATGGTGCCGTCCGCGATCAAGCTGGCCACCTGCTCCGGCGAAAGCCCGGTGAGCAAACGGCCGTCCCGGTCCAGCACGCCAGCGGTGTTGGTCAGCAGCATCAGCTTCTCGGCGCCGATGACCTCGGCCACCTTGCCGGCCACGAGATCGGCATTGATGTTGTAGGCGCAACCGTCCTCGCCGACCCCGATCGGCGCGATCACGGGGATGAAGTCGGCCTGATCCAGCAGGGTCACGATGCCCGGATCGATCCGTTCCACTTCACCGACCTGACCGATGTCGACCGCCTCGTCGGCAGCGGTGCGCAGCGTCATGCGCCGCGCGCGGATCAGGCCGGCATCCTTGCCCGAGAGGCCGACGGCGCGCCCGCCATGGCGATTGATGAGATCGACGATCTGCTTGTTGACCAGGCCGCCGAGCACCATCTCGACCACGTCCATGGTCTCGGCATCGGTCACGCGCATGCCCTGAATGAACTCGCCCTTCTTGCCCAGGCGGTTGAGCGCCGTCTCAATCTGCGGGCCGCCACCATGCACCACCACGGGGTTCATGCCCACCAGCTTGAGCAGCACCACGTCTTCGGCAAAGTCGGCCTGCAGGGCGGGGTCGGTCATGGCGTTGCCGCCGTACTTGATGACCATGGTCTTGCCATGGAACTTGCGAATGTAGGGCAGCGCCTGGGCCAGAATTTCAGCCTTGTCGCGGGGGGCAATCGAAAGAAGGTCGGTCATGGAGGCGTGCCATCCGGTGAAAACAATGAGGCGCAATTGTGCCGCATTCACGCCCGCCCGGAAGGCTGGCGCGCGCAAGCCCATCCACCCAGGGGCTGATCTGCCCAGCGCCCCAAAAATCGTCAGCAAATCTATGTGGCGGCAGGGGCTTCGTCCGAGAACCTCACGTCCGCCCCAACAGGTAGGCCAGCGCTACCAGCGCGATCACCAACGCCAGCCACCCCAGCAGCAGCCAGCGCCACAGCGCGGGGGCATGGCGCATCTCCAAAAACACCTGGATGACTACGACGCCCTTGACCACAGTCAAGACACCCAGACCTGCCAGGAACCAGCCTCCTGCTTGCGACACGAGGCCCATCTCCCCCAGAACATAGGTGATGGCGGTGGCGGCCAACAGCAGCACCCAGGCAGCATTCAACCAGCGGGTTTCGTGCACAGCTTTCTCCTTCGCAGCCATCTCAGCGCAATACATAGACCAGCGGAAACAGCACGATCCACAGCAAATCGACCATGTGCCAGA
>PKCW01000072.1 GCA_002862965.1 Pseudomonadota bacterium | reverse complement strand
GGCCAGGGCCTCGCGGCGAATGGCGAGTGCAAGCCCCCGCCACGCCTGCTCCATCACCTGCCAGGCGTCGAGCAACGCGGCCAGCGCGTCGAACGCGGGATGCGCCGGCGGCAGGCAATTTTTCTTGACGCCGGCGGCCAGGCCATCGGGCGTCAAACGAATCCACTCCTCGGCCCCTGCGGCCAGGCGCTCCAGGACCGCCAGATCCAGCGCCTCGCAGGCGGCCAGCCGGTCGAGGTCGTCGCACCAGACATGGATCCTGGCGGGCTTGTAGCGCTGCCGGTTGAGCGCCGGGCTGTCCAGTAACACTTGCCGCAGCTCGGCGCCATGCCGCAGCCAGGACGTGCTGAACGCCGTCCAGCAACGGGCCAGCGCCGTCCAGCTCGCCGCCGCCTCCGGCGCTGCCGCGTCCGGCCCGTCGACCCGGGCCAGCGGATGGCGGACACGCAGCGCGAGATCCTCGCCTACGCGCGTCGATGTGAGTCCGGCCCGGCGCAGGCCGAAGGCCCGGCAGGGATCGGCGATCGTCGCCTGCAATTGGCGCCAGAGGTCTGCGGCGGCGATTGCGATGCGTTCGTCCTCGCCGGTCTGCAAGGTCAACGCCGTCGGCAGGCCCGCGCTGAAGGCGTGATCGCGCAACACGCTGAAACAGTATCCATGCAGGGTGAAGATGGCGGCCTGATCGAAGCCCATCAGGGCGGCGTCGAGCCGTCGCAGGGCCTGCGCACGATCGATCCCGTTTCCGATCAACGCCTGCTCGATGCCGTCTAGGGGGTCGGGGGCCGCGGCCAGGCGGATCCGTGCCTCGACCAGCCGGCGCCGGATGCGGGTCTTGAGTTCGGCCGTGGCCGCCTTGGTGAAGGTCACCACCAGGATGCGGTCGACTTCATGGCCGCGCTCGATCACCAGGCGCAGATAGAGATCGGCCAGGGTGTGGGTCTTGCCCGTGCCGGCGCTCGCCTCCACCAGATGCCGGCCGCGCAAGGGCAGGCGCATGGCGTCGAGCAGGCGCGGTGGGGCGCTCATCGTCCGGGCATCCCGGCCACCAGGGACAGGGCCACGTCGCGCCAATGCGGCGCGATCGGCTCGCGCTCGCCGTAGACCCAGGCGAGATAGGCGTCCGGGGTGCCCCCGGTGTAGCGCCCGGGATCGAGACACTCGGCATAGGCCTTGCGCATGGCGGCCAGCTGGTCGTCGGCGCCCTCGCCCGTTCGGACCGCCATCAGGACCTCGGGCAGCAGCGGCACCGGCGCCGTGGTCAGGCCGGCCCGGTAATGCGTCAGCCACGGCAGGAGAAGCTCGGTCGCGTCCGGCACCGCGGCCCAGTCCACCCCACCCTTCTTCCCAATGCCGACGGTGTGCGGCTGCACGCCCGCGGGCCCCACGGCATTGAGGATCAGGTGGGTCAGCCAGGCGGTGACCTCGTGTTTCTCCTTCCATTCACCGGCCTGCGCATTGAGCCATCCGCCGGCGGTCAGCCCCGGGATCTGGCCGAGCACACGCCAGCCGTGGAGATGCAGATCGACGGCGACGGTCTGGCGCGGCGCATCCGGTCCATACGGCGCGAGCCGCGCATGGATCGCCGCTGCCTGCGCGAGTTGTTCGCGACCCAGCAGCAGACCCCAGAACCCGGGCGGCAACCGACCCTGGAGCCGCAAGTGCGCCAGCATCGCCTCGGGTGACTGGCCTTCCCGCAAGCGCCCCAGCATCCAGTCCCGGATCTGCCAGGTGTCGAGCGCGTCGGGGTCGAAGTCCTCCTGATCGAGCAGGACGTCCTCGGCGAGGTCGAGATCGATGCCCAGATGCTGGCGCACCAGATGGCGCACCGGATGCCGCCAGAAATTCAGCAAGTCGGTCAGGTCGATGACCGCGTCGGCCGAGACGGCGATGGCAGGACGGCGCGATTCGGTCGCGGCGGGTGTCGGCGTCACCGGCTGATTCTGGCCCAGATCCGTCCGGTAGCTGAAGAACGGGCCCTGCGGATCGAAGTTGCGCGCACTGAAGCCGTGCAGGGGATGGATGAGCAGCCGCCGCTCCCGCCAGTCGCCCGGCCGCTCGAAATGCGCGCCGGCACCGATCGTTTCCATCAGTTGCTCGAGCAGGACGCTGGGCGGCCGGTCGCTGAAGTCGCGCACTTCCCGCCCGTTGTAGCTGAGATAGAGCGTCTGCCGCGCGCTCAGGATGGCCTCGAGAAACAGGTAGGCATCGTCCTCGCGCCGATTGCGATCGCCGGGCCGGCGCTCGTCCGCGAACGGATCGAATTCGGGGGGACGGGCACGGCGCGGCAAGGCGTCGTGATCCAGGCCCAGCAGGCAGACCACGGCGAAGGGCAGACTGCGCAGCGGCACCATGGCGCAGAATTGCACCCCGCCGCCCATGAAGCTGACCCGGCCATGGGGCATCGACAGTTTCTCGTCCAGCGCCGCCCTGAACATCTCCAGCGGAACGCTCCGGTGACAACCGCCCGTCAAGGCATCGCGTGCCACCTGGCCGATGGCGTCCCGCAAGACCTGTTCACCGTATTCCTCCTCGGCGGCAATGCTGAACAGTTCCTCGATGGCGTCGCCGAGGATCGTGGCCCACTCGGACATGGGGCGCACGCCGGCGAATTGCCGTTGCGCCGCGCGCAACGCGTCGATCCAGTCGGCCAGACGGCCGAGGACGCCCCACATCGTGTCGTCCATGGCTTCCACCGGCGCGAGGTCGGCATAGGCCGTGCAGGCATCCTCCGGCGCCACGGTCCCGAGCAGCAGGCGATCCAGGCCGTGTCGCCAGGTGTGCGCGGGCTCCGGTGGCAGTTCCAGACGCAGTTTGTCGCTGCCATCCAGCCCCCAGTGGACGCCGGCCCGACGCGCCCAGTCGCGCAGCATGTCGCGGTCGGCCACGCTCATCCCCAGCCGTCGCGCCACCGGTGGGCACTCCAGCACGTCCAGCACCGCGTTGACGGCATAGCGGCGATCCGGCAACGCCAGCCAGGCGAGGAACCCAGCCACCACCGGCTCGCTTTGCGCCAGCGCCCGGTCGGCGATGCGATAGGGAATCGCCAGCTCGCCGCTGCGGCTGCCGAAGACGGCTTCGACATAAGGCGCATAGCGGTCGATGTCCGGCGTCATGACCACGATGTCGGAAGGGTTCAGCGTGTCGTCCCGGTCCAGCAGCTCGCGCAAGCGGTCGTGCAGGACCTCGACCTCCCGCAACGGTCCGGCGCAGCAGTGCACCTGGACGCTGTCGTCCGCAGCCTCCAGCGGGCGTGAGGGCGCTTCGGCAGGATCCCGCAGCGCGAGCAGGTCGGACTGTAGTTGCGCCAGCAAATCGCTGCGGCCGGTCGCGCACGGATCGATGAAGTGGTCGCTGACCTGGCCCGGCAGTTCGCTCAAGACATCGATGAACGCCGCGCCCTGGCGACCCAGCGTCGCCAGCAAGGGATGACCGACGGTCCGATGGGCGATCGATTCGCCGCGCGCGGCCCGGCGCGCCAGTGCCACCGGCGTGTCGAGGCCGGCCCAGTACTCGCGCGAGGGCGTGGGGACGAACAGGTGGACAGGGATGCGTTCGGCAAGCGCCGTCAGCAGGCTCAGCCAGACCGGCGGCAGGGTGTGAAAGCCAAAGGCCAGCAACTGGCGTGGCAGCGCCGTTGCGGGTGTCGTCGCGATGGCCTGTTGCAGCAGGGCGAAGCCGTGCGCGCGGTGCACGCCGAGCGTGCGCGTCAGCAGGCGCCAGAGATCGGCCTGCCAAGTGTTTTCCTCGCCCGACTCCCAGGCCAGCAGGCGGTCAGGTCGAAACACCAGCGCCTGATCGAAGCAGCCGGCCAGACCTTGCGCGAGGTGGAAACGTGCCAGAGCCGCGGGCGTCGCCGCCAGATAGCGATCGAGCGCGTCCTCCGCTCCGGATTCGCCCTGCATGAGGCGATCGAAAAGGCGCAGCGTGAGCGCGCCGCGCTCATAGCCGGCGTCGAGCCGGTGATCGGGCAACAGGCGCTGGTGGAGGGCGCTCAGCCAACTGCCCGGTAACGGCGTGTCGAGCAAGGTCGCGATGCCCTGCCGCCGGGCCAGGCCGAGGGTGAGCCACTGGCCCATGGCCTGACTGGGTACGATGACGGTCTGGCTCTCGAACACGCCCGGCACTTCACGCACCAGTTCGTGGACGGCGTGGTCGGCCAGGGTTTCCAGTCGGTTGCCGAAATGGACATGGAGCATGGGGACGGTCATCACCTGCGCTGGCCGGGCGCGTGGCCGCAGCGCGCCGACGGACGCCGGGCCGTCGGGACGCGTTGGTTTTTGGGGCCACGCATGGCGATAATGGGTCCTCGTTTCATCAGGGGGATCGCTTTCGTGCACAATGCTCAGGAAGATTCTGATCTTTACCTGCGCCGGATCCCCTGGTGGTACTGGGCAATATTCTTCGGCACGCTCGGCCTCACATTCTATCTGCTCGGGCCGATCCTGACGCCGTTTCTGATCTCCTTCAGTCTGGCCTATCTGCTGCATCCGCTGGTCGATCGGCTCGAGCGCAACCGGATTCCCCGCAGCATCGGCGTCAGCATCGTCTTTGCCGCCGGTGTCCTGATGGTTGCCCTCGGAGTCCTGTTGCTCATCCCGCCGCTGCAGACCCAGATCGGCCGGCTCGGCACCTTCATCCCGCAAGCCACCACCTGGCTGCAACAGGAAGCGCTCCCGTGGCTGTCGCGACGGCTGGGCACCGATGTCAGTCGGCTGGACGCAGGCCGGTTGACCCAGTTTTTACAGGACAATTTTTCGCAGGCCGGCGGCATCGCCACCAACGTCGCGACCTACCTGACCAGTTCCGGGATGAAAGTGGCGGCGACCCTCGCCAATCTGTTCCTGGTGCCCATCGTCACCTTCTACATGATGCGCGACTGGCACACGATGCTCGAAAGTCTCGGCAACCTCGTCCCGCGCCCCCTGCTCCCGGCGGTCGGCGACCTCGCGCGCGAATCCGACGAGGTGCTGGCCGCCTTCCTGCGCGGGCAACTCCTGGTCATGATGGCCCTGGGGAGCATCTATGGCATCGGCTTCTGGATCGCCGGCGTCGAATTCGCCATGCTGATCGGCATCTTCGCCGGGCTGGTCAGCTTCGTGCCCTATCTCGGCGTCGCCATGGCGCTGATTTCGGCCATGATCACCGCAGCCATTACCGGTGCCGACGCCGTGACCTATGCCTACATCCTGGTCGTGGTGGGCATCGGGCAGGCCTTGGAAGGCTCGGTGATCACGCCGCTGCTGGTCGGCGACCGCATCGGCCTGCATCCGGTCATCGTCATCTTTCTGGTGCTCGCCGGCGGCCAGCTGTTCGGCTTCGTGGGCGTGCTGGTCGCTTTGCCGGTGGGCGCCGTGCTGTCCGTCTTTTTCCGGCACCTGCAGGAACTCTACAAGCGCAGCCAACTGTATGGCGAAGATGCTGCGCAGCCGCCCGGCGCGGGTTGAGCAACGCCCGCCGTGCGCAGCTATCGCCACCGGTTCCATGCCGGAAACCATGCGGACGTGTTCAAGCACTGGATCCTGATGCTGCTGCTGGAACACATGGGACAGAAGGACAAGCCATTCCGCTACATCGACACCCATGCCGGCGCCGGACGCTATCTCCTGCGGCCCGAGGCGGCTGCCGAATGGCATGGCGGCATCGGCTGCCTGCGGGCAGCGACCTCACGGCTGCCGCCCAGCCTCGTGCGGCTGCGGGATCATGTGGACGCGTTCAATCCTGCGGGCCGTCTCGAACACTATCCGGGTTCACCCTGGTGGGCATGGCGGCTGTGCCGGGGACAGGACGAACTCCGCTTGTTCGAGTGGCATCCGGCCGATGCCCGGACCCTGTCCGCCGATTCGGCCCTGGCCGGCGACCCGCGCACGCGGATCTGGCTCGCGGACGGTCTGGAAGGGCTGCGTGCGCTGCTGCCGCCGCCTTCCCGGCGTGCCCTCGTCATGATCGATCCGCCGTATGAAACGCGGGACGAATACGACCGCGTGGTGGCGGCGCTCGAAATGGCGCTGGCTCGCTTTGCCAGCGGGGTCTACGCACTGTGGTATCCGGAACTGGCATCGGTGCCGGCACGCCGACTGCCCGAACGGCTCGAGCGGCTGGGCGCGCGCTGGCTGCGTGCCCATATCCATCTCGATCGCCCGCGCGCCGACGGTCTCGGCATGACCGGCAGCGGCCTCTTCGTCGTCAACCCGCCCTGGACGCTCGCCGCCGAACTCGAGGCGGTCCTGCCCGTCTTGACCGCGATTCTGGCCAACGCGGACGAGACGCCTCATGCCTCGGTTCGCAGCGGGTGAGGACGATCTCGCCCGGCGACCGCAGGCCCTAGGTCGACGTCTTCGAATACTCGTAGTAGCGATAGTAGGGCGAGGCGTAGAGGCTGCTCTGTCCCTTCGGGTCATAGGCGTTGAATACCGCCCCGGTGACCTGGACCTGATAGTTGCGCAGCTGCCGGATGGTCGCATCGACCTCGTCCAGCGTCTGCCGAATTGCGCGCACCACCAGGAACACCGCTCCGGCATGGGTTGCAATGACGCTTGCATCGGCGACGGCCAGCACCGGCGGCGAATCGATCAGGATCACGTCGTACCATTGGCGCACGCTCTGGATCAGCTCGCTGAAGCCCTTGCTCATCAGCAGTTCCGACGAGTTGGGCGGCAGCTGGCCGGTGGTCAGCAAATCGACCTTGCCGGCCACGAGGGGGCGTACAGCCCCGTCCAGGGTCGCCCGGCGGGTCAACACTTCGGACAGGCCGGGCTGCCGCTCGCCGCCGGTCATCTGGTGCAGGTGTCCCCGCCGCAGGTCGCCGTCGATCAACAGGACGCGCTGCCCCGATTCTCCCAAGAGGTGCGCGAGGTTGGCGCACAGGAAGCTCTTGCCGCTGTCGGGCGCCGAACTGGTGACCGCGACGATGTTGCTGCCCTTCTCCAGCAACGCGAAATGCATGGCGGTCGCCAGGCTGCGCAGGCTTTCCACGGCGATGTCCTGCGGCGCTTCCCGAGCCAGCACCGGCATGCGGGTGTCCCCGGCGCGCGCGCTGGCCTGCATGAGACGCCGGTTCTTGCCGCTGTAGGGAACACTGGCATAGACGGTGAGGCCGAGTTCGGTCTCGAGCTGACGGCTGTCGACCACGCCTCTGCGCAGGCTGCGTTGCAGGAATACGGCCACGACCCCGGCGAACAGCCCCAGCAGCAGACTCAGCAGCACGATGAGTTTCTTGCGCGGCTTGATGGGCCGCTCGGGAATGGCGGCTTCGTCAATGATGCGCACGTTGCCCAAGGTCCCCGCCCGCACGATGCGCAGTTCCTGGGCCTTGTTCAGAAGACCGGTATAGAGGGCATTCTTGACTTCGACCTCGCGTTGCAGGCGCAGGATCTCCTGTTGCGTGTCCGGAAGATTGGTCGCCCGCGACTCGAGTTCGCGTTTTACGCCCATGAGCTCGCCGATCTGGCTGCCGATCCCGATCATGGTCGGGTGCTGGCCGGCGAAGCTTTGCCCCATCTGGGTCCGTTTCAGTTGAAGGTTGGAAATCTCGGTTTCCACCTCCACGATCCGCCGCAACAGTCCTTGCGTTTCCACGGAGAGATCGAGGCTCTCGTTTTTCTTGCGAAAGGCGTTGAAGGCCTCCTCGGCCGATTCCAGTTCCGATTTGAGCTTGGGCAACTGATCGTCGAGGAAGCGCAGGCTTTCCTCAGCCTGCGCCGAGCGACGCTCCACGTTCTGGCGCAGATAGGTCCGGGCGATGGCGTTGAGAATGCCGGCGATCTCGGCCGGGCGCTCTCCTTCCAGCGATAGCTGGAGGATGCCCGTCCCCTTGCCTTGCTCGGCGATTGCAAGACGCTCGCGGAGGCTCTCCACCGTCGCCAGATAGCTCTTGCGCACGACTGTGAACTCGGTGCCGGGCCGCGCCCTGAGCTCCTGGACGAAGATCTCGACCCTCGGCCCGTCACCGGCCTTGCCGGCCGCGGCGAGTTCGCCGGCACGCCCGGTGAGCACGGTGTTCTCCTCGGGATCCAGCAGTTTGAACTGATCGCCGCCCAGCGCAATCAGCTTCAAATCCTCACCCAGCCAGGCATCCGGCACCTTCATGCGCTTGACGGTGAGGACTTCCCCGCCCCAGGCGTAGCGGTCCAGCCCCAGCCAAGGGTTGGCGAGTTCGCCATCCGGCGTCGGCACCGGCGCGAAGGTTCGACCCAGGATGGAAAATCGCCGCGGTTCGGCGTCGATGTCGAGCACCAGGTGATCGACGACCTGCCCCGCCACATAGCGCGATTTCAGAATCTGGATCTCGGTCTGCCCGGGCGATTCCTGTCCCGCCAGTACCGAAAGGTTCTGGAGTTCATCCAGCACGGTGCTGCTGCCGCGGGTTTCGACCTGCACCAGGGCGTTGGCCTGATAAACGGGGGTGCTGGTCAGCGCATACAGTACGCCGAGTACCGCGGCGATCGCCGCGATCGCGGCGATGGTCCATTTGCCTGCGAGCAGGATGCCGATGAGTTCCCGCAGGTCGAGTTCGTCGCCCGAAGGCTCGGCCAGCCCCGGGGTGCCCAGGCCGGCGTCCGGCGATACCGTGGGTGCTTGCATGGGATCCCTTACCGGTTGAAGAACAGACGGTCGGTCTGGAACAGTGTCGTGATCGTGGGCAGGATCTGCTGCACCACGCGGTTCCAGCGCACCAGACCCGAACTCGACACGTAGACGAGGTCGCGCGGCTGCAACTGGAAGGCATCCGCCAGCACGAGGGCGCTGGCGTCCCTGAGATCCAACTGGTAGATGTCGGCTTGCACCGAGCCGGGCGTCCCGTCGGCCAAGGCCGTGGGAACGGCGCGGATGACATAGATTCCGCGGGTGTCCGCGGTGGTCAGATTCATGCCTTCGGCGCCGGACAGGGCCTCAGCCAGCGTCAGACGCCCCTGGTCCATCATCACCGCCCGCTGTTTTTCGACCTCGCCCAAGATGAACACCTTGTTCTGGGTGTTATTGGGGACATAGAGCACATCGCCGTCCTGCAGCAGCACGTTGCCCTGTGAACTCGAATAGAGGGCAAGGATGTCCAGGATCTGCCGCTGACCGTTGCGCGTCAGGTAGGCCGTGCGCTGATCGGCGCGTTCCTTGTCGAATCCGCCGGCGAGATTGATGGCGTCCATGACGGTCATGGGCACGTCGGTCACGGGCACGATCCCGGGCTTGTCCACCTCGCCGGTCACATAGACCTTCTTGCTGCGGAATCCCACCACGCGCACGTCGACTTGCGGGCTCTGGATGTAGGGCGCGATCCTGGTCTCGATCTCGCGGCGCACCTCCTCGACCGTCTTGCCACTCACCTGCAGGACGCCGACATAGGGAAAGAAGATCGTGCCGTCTTCGCGCACCAGGCGACCCATGTTCTGGATATCCTGGAAATTCCCCATCGGATTGCTGAGCTCGGGATGGTCCCAGACCAGAACGTTGAGCACGTCCTGGGGTCCGATGCGATAGGCGGTCGGCTGCTGCAGGCCGATCAAGCCCTTGACTTCCGAATCCAGCATCTGGCGCTGCGCCGCCTGCTCACGCAGCAATTGCGGCGTCACCGGAATCAGGCGCGGCACAAAGGCATCGCTGCCCTCGACGCCATCCGTCGCCTCGGCGGTCGGCGTGGGCTGCTTGAGCATCGGGTCCAGAAAATCCGGCGCCCAGCTGCGGGGTCTGCCTCCGTTCGACTCATCGACCACGATCCCGGGGACGCTGCTGCAGCCGCTGATCGCTACCACCAGCGCTGCGCACAGCAGGCCGCTCAGCCCATTTTTCTCGATCATTCCGCCATTTCCCTTCTCGCAAGTCGAGCAACGCTTCGAATTCCGCCGTTATGAATTATTGCTTGAGGCAGGTGGTGAACGGTCCACGCAGTCAGTCTAGCCGCGGACGCCAGTCGGCAACGCAGGCCCTGATTTCCCGCATCGCCTGGTCGAAGGCGCGAGGCCCCTTCTGGAACGGGTCGGCAATCTCGAGATTGGTCCACCGCCCCAGCAGATGAACCCGACCCTGGAGGTAGGGGAAGGTCCGCTCGATCCAGAGCCGATGATGGTGCTCCATGACGAGCACCAGATCGTGGCTCCGCGCCATCGCCTGATCGAATTGACGCGCCTTGTGCGACCGGATGTCCAGACCGTGTTCATCGGCCACCCTGACCGCATCGGGGTGCGGCGCCGAAGCAACCAGCGCGCCGATCCCGGCTGAGGACACCGCTTCCACCTTGCCGAAACCCTGGTCGGTCAAAACGGCTTCAGCGAGCGGACTGCGACAGATATTGCCGCTGCAGACCATCAGTACCCGAAATTTCCCATTGACCATTGCGACCGAACCGAGGCGACACCTTGCAGACACGCCCCGTCCGCAGCACCCGCTCGAGGCCGCGCGGGGCTGTGGACGGGACGTGTCGATACATCCGTCAGGGATTACGGGCCAAGAAAAACCGCGCCAAACCCATCGACGGACCGCCACGACGGCTGCCTTCCGGGTATTGCTTGGCGACCACCGTGCCGTTTCGGCGCGTGACGGTCTTGGTGTTGGTGACCGGGTCGGCAACGATCTGCTTGCGTCCCGGGAACACATAGACGGTCTTGCCCGTCGCCGGATTGAAGTCGATGCCCCATCCTTGCGTTCCGGTGCTGCCCACCTCGAACGGAGCTGCCGATGCGGGAGCCGCAAAAGCCGCTACGCCCGCCAGCGCCAGAGCGCCAAC